>JACSRS010000120.1 GCA_014879655.1 Burkholderiaceae bacterium | reverse complement strand
AAACGCCTTTGACCTGCGCGGTGGCTGCGGCTTCTCGTTTGGCAACGGCTGCTCGGACGGGGCCAGCGATGCGAGCCTGTTCGGCGGCACCAAGCGCCGGACGATCCCGATCCAGTCGGTCGTCTGATCGATCGGAGTCCAACGTGAACCAGAACAACCGCTATTCACTCAGGGCGCTGGCCCTGCTGCTGGCCTACCCAGACGAGGGCGTGCGCGAGCATCTGCCCGAACTGATGGACGCCATTGACACGGAGGCCGCGATTCCCGCCGACCGGCGCAAGGAGTTGCGGGCCTTTGCGGTCGAGCTCTCGCGCATGGACACCTATGAGGTCGAGTCGCGCTACGTCGAGACCTTTGACCGGGGTCGCAATACCTCGCTGCACATGTTCGAGCATGTGCACGGCGATTCGCGTGACCGCGGCCCCGCAATGATCGACCTGGGCCAGACCTATCAGAAGGCTGGCCTGGATCTGGGCGCTGAGGAGCTCCCGGACCACCTTTGCGTGGTGCTGGAATTTGCCTCGACCCAGCCGCCGGCGGTCGCCCGGGAATTCCTCGCCGAAATGGCACACGTCCTGACCACCATATTCAGTGCGCTTCTCAAGCGCGGCAGCCCCTACGCTGCCGTACTGGCAGCCGTGCTGGAACTGGCCGGCCAGAAGGTGCAGGCAGTTGCCATCGAAGCGGAAGAGCCCATGGATGAAGCCTGGGCGGAGCCCGAAGCCTTTGATGGCTGCAGCACGCGAGGCCAGGCCCGACCCGGCGATCCACAACCCCTTCACTTTGTTCGTAGAACCACCGCTCAACAAGGAGCCGTCGCATGAACTACCTTGACACTTTCCTTTTCGGGTACTACCCGTACATCTGCCTGACGGTATTTTTACTGGGCAGCCTGATCCGCTTTGACCGAGACCAGTACACGTGGAAGAGCGACTCGTCGCAGTTGCTGCGGGCCGGTCAGTTGCGCTGGGGCAGCAACCTGTTTCACGTGGGCGTGCTGTTCCTGTTTTTCGGGCACTTCTTCGGCATGCTGACGCCGCACTTCATCTACGAAGGTTTCATCACCGCAGGCGCCAAACAGGTCGTCGCGATGGTGTCGGGCGGGGTGGCCGGGTTGCTGGGTTTTGTGGGCGTCACGATCCTGCTGCACCGCCGGTTGAGCGATCCGCGCATTCGCATCAATTCCAAGACGAGCGACATCGTGCTCTTGTGGCTGCTGTGGATTCAGCTGGCGCTGGGTCTGGCGACCATTCCGCTGTCGGCCCAGCATCTGGACGGCAGCATGATGATGAAGCTGGCTGAATGGGCGCAGCGCATCGTGACGTTCCGGGCCGGAGCGGTCGATCTGCTGGCCGATGCCGGCTGGATTTTCCGGGCGCACATGTTCCTGGGCATGTCGATCTTCCTGATCTTCCCGTTCACACGTCTGGTCCACGTCTGGAGCGGTTTCGGCACGGTGGCCTATCTGATCCGGCCGTACCAGGTCGTGCGCAGCCGTCGACTGGGGCAGCAGGGTGACGCCTCCCGCCGTTCTGCATGAGGGTCAATCTGGAGGAATCTGCCATGAAATCGCAAACCGTAACCGGGTGCGGCAGCAGCAGCTGCCAGTGTGCGGGTGAAGCCGCCCCTGATGTTGTTGCGTCCATCAACGGCATTGCGCTGTATGCGGGGCCGCGTCCCGACCCCGAATCGCTGCTGGAGCTGGCCCATACCGAACTGCTGCGTCAGCAGGCGGTTCGTCAGGGGCTGCTGCCGCGCCATACCGGCCTGGTCGCGCCCGAGCTTGGCGAGTCCGAGCGTCATGTCATCGAGAAGATGGTCGATGAAGCGGCGCAGACGCCCGAGCCCACCGCGCAGGAGTGCGAGCGGTTCTACGAGGCCAACAAGCATCTGTATGTGACCGGCCAGGCCCTGCATGTGCGGCACATCCTGTTTGCCGTCACACCCGGTGTCAACGTGCATGCGCTGACTGTGCACGCCGAAAAGGCTTTGCTGGAGCTGTCGCGCCAGGGGGTCAGACCCGACCGTTTCGGCCAGCTGGCAGCGGAGCTGTCCAATTGCCCGACCAGCACGAATGGCGGTGATCTGGGCTGGATCGGGCCGGACGACTGCGCCCCCGAACTGGCCAATGAGCTGTTCAACCAGAAGCATTCGCAATGGGGCATGGGCGTGCATCCCAGGCTGGTCCACACCCGGTTCGGTTTTCACATCATCGAGGTGCTGGGGCGTCGCAAGGGGCGACAGGCCAGTTACGACGAGGTGCGAGAGCGCATCGCAGCCGAGTTGACATTGCGGACGCGGGCCAAGGCACTGCATCAGTACATGTCGCTGCTGATCGGGCAGGCAAAGGTGGAGGGCGTGGAGCTGCAGGGAGCCGATTCGCCGCTGGTGCAATGAGCGACGACACGCAGTCTCCTGCCGACGACGACCTGCTGCTGCGCTTGCGGCGCTTCCATTCGGACTATTTCCCGCTGCACCAGCAGCGCTTTCAGGACCTCGTCGTCGATGGTCAGCACCCGAAGACGCTGTTCATCGGCTGTTCCGATTCGCGGCTGGTGCCCTACTTGCTGACCGGAACCGGACCGGGCGAACTGTTCATCGTGCGCAATGTCGGGGCTTTCGTGCCACCCTACGACGGCTCGCACGGTCTGCACGGGACCACCGCCGCGATCGAATTTGCGGTGCTGAGCCTGCAAGTCGAGCGCATCATCATCTGCGGTCACAGCCACTGCGGGGCGATACGGGCCGCGTACGAAGGCGTGCCCGAAGAAGCAATAAACCTGCAGGCATGGCTGAAACTGGCTGACGAGGCCATTTTGCCGGTCCAGTCGTCACCGGAGGCCCGCTATCGCAGCGAGCAGCGTGCCGTGGTGCTGCAACTTGAACGACTGATGGACTACCCGATGGTGCGCCGCCGGGTGGAGGCCGGAAAGCTGACGCTGCATGGCTGGCACTACGTGATCGAAGACGGAGAAATCCACGTTTTTGACGCACAGCGTGGCGACTTCGTGCCGGCGTCGCTGGCGTCCAACAGTGGCACAGGCCCTTACCAGCCCTATGTCGAGCACGACGGACAGATCATTGACGAATAGTGGGCAATCTCTTGACTTGCGTCATGCCCTTGCGGGTGGCGCACAATCCGTCTGGCATCCTTGAGGTAACACAAGATCGGCGCGACAGGCGTCGAAATTGCGACCGCGAAGGTCCCCGGGCTTGGTAATCTCGCAGATCGGGTTGCCGCAGATGGAATGCGAAACCGCCTGGCCCGGTCCGGCCACGTCCGAAGCGGCACCCGAGACAGACGACTTGCCAGCGGCCCCATGAACACAAGCGGGATCATTCGGAGCAGGCGCTTGCGAATTACCCGTCAACGGAGAACCACTCATGAAGCGAGACAATTTCGGAAGGCCGCAGGACCTGACGGCCACCCAACCCATCAGCCACGACGTGCTGAAAGAAAAATACCTGAAGGACGGCGAAACGGGTTTTGAAGACGTCTACCGGCGCGTGGCCCGGGCACTGGCGTCGGTCGAGCCCGAAGCCGATCGGGCCCGCCACGAGGCGCTTTTCCTGGACAACCTGCATGCCGGCGCAATAGGGGCGGGGCGCATCATGAGCGCGGCGGGCACCACGATACAGGCGACGCTCATCAACTGCTTTGTGCAACCCGTGGGCGATTGCATCCAGGGCGTCGACGATGGTGGCTACCCAGGTATCTACGAAGCTCTGCGCGAAGCGGCCGAAACCATGCGGCGCGGCGGCGGTGTCGGCTACGACTTTTCGCGCATCCGTCCGCGGGGCGCGCAGGTCAAGGGCACGGCGTCGATGGCCTCCGGACCCTGCAGCTACATCAATGTCTTTGACCAGTCGTGCTCCACGGTGGAGAGTGCCGGCGCCCGGCGCGGCGCCCAGATGGGCGTGCTGCGCATCGACCATCCCGATGTGATGGATTTCATCACGGCGAAACGCACGCCGGGCCGCTGGAACAACTTCAACGTGTCGGTGGGTGTTCCTGACGCGTTCATGGAGGCGCTGGGACAGGACGGGATGTGGGAACTGGTGCACAGCGCCAGGCCGGGCGACGCATTGATCGAGCAGGGCGCTTTCCAGCGCCCCGATGGACTGTGGGTCTACCAGTCCATGGCGGCCCGCAGTCTCTGGGACACGGTCATGCGTTCGGCTTACGACTTTGCCGAACCGGGCATTCTTTTCCTGGACCATATCAACCAGGACAACAACCTGCGGTATATCGAGTCGATTTCGGCCACCAATCCCTGTGGCGAGCAGCCGCTGCCGCCCTACGGTTGCTGCGATCTGGGCCCGATCATCCTGACCCGTTTCGTGCGTCACCCGTTCGGATTTGACGGCGTGCCGGTGTTCGACTTCGAGTCGTTCGAGCGTTCGGTGGCCACGCAGGTTCGAGCACTCGACAACGTGCTGGAGGTGACCTTCTGGCCGCTGCCCCAGCAGCGGGCCGAATCGGCCTCCAAGCGGCGCATCGGCGTGGGCTTTACCGGCATGGGCAACGCACTGGCCATGCTGTGCCTGCGTTACGACGCGCCGGAAGGCCGCGAAATGGCAGCCCGGATTGCCGCGCGCATGCGCGACGCCGCCTATGCCGCATCGGTGGAACTGGCCCGCGAGAAAGGGGCTTTTCCGGCGCTGGATGTCGACGCCTATCTGGCGCCCGGTACCTTTGCCAGCCGCTTGCCGGCCGAGTTGCAGCAGGCCATTCGCGCGCACGGCATCCGCAACAGCCATTTGCTGTCGATTGCCCCCACCGGCACGGTCAGCCTGGCCTTCGCCGACAACGCTTCCAACGGCATCGAGCCGGCGTTTTCGTGGATGTACCGGCGCAAGAAGCGCGAGTCGGACGGCAGCACCAGCGAGTACGCGGTGGAAGACCACGCCTGGCGGCTGTACCGCGAACTCGGCGGCGATGTCGACAAGCTGCCCGACTACTTCGTCTCGGCGCTCGACATGTCGGCGGCCAGCCACATCGCGATGATGGAGGCGGTGCAGCCGTTTGTAGACACCGCCATCTCCAAGACGGTCAACGTTCCGATCGAATATCCCTATGAAGATTTCAAGGGCCTGTACCAGCAGGCCTGGCGCGCCCGCCTGAAGGGGCTGGCGACCTACCGGCCCAACACCATTCTGGGTGCGGTGCTGGAAACCGGCAGTGGCAAGGCGGCTGAATCGGCCCCGGCGCCGGCACTGGACCCGATGCGCACCGTGATCGAGAGCCGGCCCAAGGGCGCGTTGTCGGCCGTCGCCGAGAAGGTGGAGTACTGGACGCAGGAGGGGCACAAGACGCTGTACCTGATCGTGTCCTTCCTGCCGGTGCCTGACATCACCGGCACAGGGACGGTCGAGCGCGCCATCGAGTTCTTCATGCCGGTTGGCCAGAGTGGCGAGTCGCAGCAGTGGATCACGTCCAGCATGCGCATGCTCTCGCTGGCCGCACGCGGAGGCTTCCTGGAGCGGGCGCTCAGCGACATGCGCAAAGTGGCCTGGGATCGTGGGCCGGTGCGTCTGGGAACCTACGAAAAAGCCGATGGCACGCGCGTGCCGCTGTGGCACGACTCCGAGGTCGCGGCCATTGCCTACGCCTTGCAGAACATCATCGCGCGGCGAGCCAGCCTTTCGCAACCGCACGCGGCGCAGCCGTCGGATCTGGCCGCCGGCGTCACGGCAACCATGCCCCCGGTGATGGCGGGCAAGAAGTGCAGTGAATGTGGCGCTCACGCCGTCATTCGCAAGGACGGTTGCGACTACTGTACCCAGTGTGGCCATCTGGGCAGCTGTGGCTGACGCGCTCGGGTGACAGGCTTGCAACTGCCGATCAGATCGTCGCAGGGCGCCGCAGCGCCGGATGCGACCTGGCGCTGGCAGCATCTGTTGCTGGCGCCGCACCGACTGGGGTTTTTCCTGGCCATGGGGGTGCTGGTCACGGCGGGTATTTGGTGGGTGCTGGTGCAGGTGGACCGTGCCGTCTGGCCGCTGGGTCTGGCCTGGGCCGTTTCGCCGACGCTGCTGCACGCCAGCGTGATGGTGTTCGGGTTCATTCCGCTCTTTTTTGCCGGGTTCCTGTTCACCGCCGGGCCCAGGTGGCTGGGCGTGCAGCCGCTTGACGCCCAGGCGCTGGTGCAGCCGCTCGTGTTGCAGGCCACCGGCTGGCTGATCTGGCTCGCCGGCGGGCACATTCATGTCTGGCTGTCAGTCGCCGGGCTGCTGCTGGCGCTCGCCGGCCTGGGGCAGATGGTGGTGAAGTTCGGTCGCCTGGTTGCGGCCAGCACCGCTGAAGACCGCTTGCACGTCCGCGTCATTCTCTGGGCCGGTCGGGTGGGCTGCATCAGCCTGGGCGGCAGCGCGCTGGCGCTTCTGCTGGACGCGCCCGATGCGGCGCGGGCCTTTGTGCTGACGGGGCTGTGGGGCTTTGTTGTCGTGACCTATGTCACGGTGGCGCACCGGATGATTCCGTTTTTCACCTCCAGCGCGGTGCCGATGGTGTCGACCTGGCGCCCGTTCTGGGTGTTGTGGGCTTTGCTCGCCGCGGCAATCTTTCAGGTGCTGGCGGTCTGGGTCGAGTGGCGGGGGCCGCCCGGCGGCTCCTGGGGCACCGCGTGGGCCGCTGTGCGCGGCCTGGTGGAATTGGCCGCCGGCGGTGTCGTGATCTGGCTGGCGGTGGCCTGGGGGCTGGTGCAGAGCCTGAAGATCCGCCTGCTGGCGATGCTGCACATCGGTTTTGTCTGGCTGGGGCTGGCGCTGCTGCTCGGCGGCGCGACGCAATGGCTGAGCCTGATCGTCGGCCAGCCGGTGCTGAGCTTGGGCGCGCTGCACGCATTGACGATGGGTTATCTCGGTTCGCTGATGCTGGCCATGGTGACGCGGGTTTCCTGCGGCCACAGCGGGCGGGCTCTGGTGGCCGACAACTTCGTCTGGGCATTGTTCTGGCTGCTGCAACTGGCCACGGTGCTGCGCATCGCCGGCGCCGTGCAGGCCGCGCCGGGCGGGCTGATTGCCGGGGCGGCGGTGCTGTGGGCGCTGGTGATGCCGCTGTGGGGGTGGCGCCACATGGGCTGGTACGGAAGGCTGAGGATCGATGGCAAATCCGGTTGACCAGGCGGCAGGCCGCGCCGCGTTGCCCGATATTGCGGAACTGACGGCCACGCTGATTCATTCGCGCCAGACGGTGCTGCCCAGGCGCTTGGCGGCGCCGGGGCCCGATGCGGCCCAGCTGGCGCAGATTCTGGGCGCGGCGGCTGCGGCCCCTGACCACGGGCAGTTGACGCCGTGGCGGTTCGTTCTGGTGCCGGAGGGTGCTCGTTGGCGGCTGGCCGACGTGTTCGCGACCGCGTTGCTCGAGCGCGACCCGCAGGCCACGGCCGAGCAGGCGCAGCAGGCGCGCGAAAAGGCCTATCGCGCACCGTTGCTGGTACTGGTGATCGGACGGTTGCACGATGACAACCTCGAAATCGACACCGGCGAACGGCTGATTTCTGCTGGCTGCGCGATCCAGAACATGCTGCTGACCGCCCATGCACTGGGCTTTGGTGCGGCACTCACCAGCGGCAAGGCGCTGAAATCGACCGCACTGCGAAAGCTGTTTGCGCTGGCACCCGGCGAAGAAGCGCTTTGCTTCGTCAGCGTAGGGACTGCGGTCAAGCGGCGGCCGACGCGCCAGCGCCCCGGGCTTGAGCAATATCTGAGCGTCCTGCCGGACGTCTGAAGCGGCGATTGCGGGCAGACCCGCCCGGTCTGCGTGCCCCTTTCCCCTAACATCGCGCCATGCACACCACGGCTCTTGTCCTGTTTTCCGGTGGCCAGGACTCCACCACCTGCCTGGCGCAGGCCTTGTCGCGATACCAGCGCGTCGAAACCGTTGCTTTTGATTACCGGCAACGCCATGCGGTGGAACTGGAGGCGCGCCTGCGGGTGCTGCAGCAGCTGCGTGAACAGTTTCCGGCGTGGGCGACCCGGCTGGGAGAGGATCACCTGCTCGACCTGGCCGTGCTGGGACAGGTCAGCGAGACCTCGCTGACGCGCGAGACGGCTTTCAAGATGGAAAACTCGGGCCTGCCCAACACCTTTGTGCCGGGCCGCAACCTGCTGTTCCTGACGCTGGCAGCGGCGCTGGCTTATCGCCGGGACCTGCAGGTCATCGTCACCGGCGTCTGCGAGACCGATTTTTCCGGCTACCCCGACTGCCGCGACGACACCATGAAGGCCATGCAGCTGGCGCTGTCGCTCGGCATGGACAGGCGTTTTCTGATCGATACGCCGCTGATGTGGATCGACAAGGCCGCCACCTGGCAGCTGGCCCACGATCTGGGCGAACACTCGGGAACGCCGCACGGCGGCGACAAGCTCGTCGAGCTGATCGTCGAGCATACCCACACCTGCTACCTCGGTGACCGGGTGCACCGCCACGACTGGGGCTGGGGTTGCGGTGCCTGCCCGGCCTGCGAACTGCGCGCCGGGGGCTTTGAACGCTGGCAGCGCCCCGGGTAATGCGCGCGAGCGGCGGCGTCAAATACTACTGAAACAGTAGCTACAACTGACGATTTGACGCTGGGTTGGTGCCAAAAAGTCTCAAAATCTGACCCAAAAGAGGGGTGACCCCCCCTTGCCCCGAGGGCGTTTCAGGGCGATCGGGCGTCGGTGGCCTCCGTTGCAGGATTGGCGGGCGTTGCCGGGGCAGCGGCGGTGGCACCGACCTGGACGCGATAGCGTGCAGCCGCGCCCGCGGGTGCAGGCGTCAGGGTCCAGCTGAGCGGATGAAACGCCGCGACCGACGCCCGGTGTGCAATCGAAACCAGACCGCCGCCGGTGCGGGACACCAGCGCGGTGAGCCGTTCGTAAACCGACTTTTCAGCAGCTGCATCCAGCGCGCTGGTGGCTTCGTCGGCAAACACCCACTGCGGCGCCTTCAGCAGCACCCGCGCAATCGCCAGGCGCTGCTGCTCGCCGCCGCTGAGCTTCTGGCTCCAGGCGTCCGAGTCGTCCAGCCGGCCGAGCAGGTCGGGCAGCAGGGCGTCTGTCAGCGCCTGCTGCAGCGCCTGATCGGTGTAGTGCTCCGGTGCTTCCGGGTAAGCCAGCGCCGCGCGCAGCGGGCCGTTGGGGAAGTAGGGCCGCTGGGGAATGAACATGCTGCCCGGCGGTAGCTGCACCCGGCCGCTGGCAAACGGCCAGATACCGGCCAGCGTGCGAAACAGGGTCGACTTGCCGCTGCCCGAGGGGCCACTGAGCAGCACACGGTCGCCCGGTGCCACGGCCAGCGAGGTTCCCGCCAGCAAGACCTTGCCGCCGGGCAGGGCGATGCTCAGGTCTTCGGCCTGCGGCCCATGCGAGGTCTGGGCGTCATGGGTCCACGCCGCACCGCCGCCGATCGAGTCCTGCCGGGCCATCGCTGCCTCGAAGCTGGTCAGGCGATCGGTGGTGGCGCGCCAGCGGGCCAGCGCGTCGTAGTTGTCGACGAACCACGACAGCGAGTCCTGCACCCGCCCGAAAGCCGAGACGACCTGCATCAGCTGGCCGAGCTGGATCGCGCCGCTGAAAAAGCGCGGCGCGGCAATGATGAACGGGAAGACCACCGCCGCCTGGCCGAAACCCACGGTGAACCAGGTCAGGTTCTTCTGGGCCTTCAGCAGGCGCAGGTAGTTGGCCAGCACCTGGCTGAAGCGGCCGTCGAGCTGGGCGCGTTCGACCTTCTCGCCGCGGTCGAGCGCGATCGACTCGCTGTATTCCCGCACCCGCACCATGTGGTGGCGAAAGTCCGCCTCGTAGCGTTGCTGGCGGAAATTCAGGCCGATCAGCGGCCGGCCGATGTAGTGGGTGAGCACGCTGCCCACCGCGCAGTAGAGGATGGCCATCCAGACCATGAAGCCGGGGATGTTCCAGTCCGTGCCGTTGAACCGGAAGCCGAAATCACCGCTCAGCGCCCAAAGGATGCCGACAAAGCTGGCCAGCGTGACCACCGCGTTGAGCAGACCCATGGTCAGACCGACCGAGTGCGCGGTGAACAGGTTCACGTCTTCCTGGATGCGCTGGTCCGGGTTGTCGGGCGAATCCCCGTTGGCTCCTTCAGCGCTGGGTTGTGTAAAGCGCGCCAGTTCCATGCGGTAGAACGCGTGGTTGGCCAGCCAGCGCTTGGTGTAGTGCGCCGTCATCCACGCGCGCCAGCGCATCTCCAGCAGCTGCGTCAGGTAGAACTTGTAGACCGCGATGATGATGTAGGCGAAGGCCAGGTAGGCGAACCGACCCAGCTGCTCCCAGAAAACCGGCTGGTTTTTCTCCTGCAGGGCGTCGTAGAACAACCGGTTCCAGTCGTTGATCTGCACCAGCATGAAGACGACGGCGAGGTTCAGCACGACGATGGCGGTCAGCAGGGCACGCGCTTTCCATTTCTCGTCCGAGGAGCGGAAATAGGGCAGTGACAGTGCGGCAACCCGGGCCGCAAAGGCTTTGAACGATACGAACTTGGCGAGCAGACCCATTCGAGACCTCCGTGACAGGAGGCCGCATCCTAACCGCCTCGGCCGCAGGCGCCGCTGCTCGCGCCGCAGGGCACCCGAGGGCAAGGACAGGCGTGGAAAACCTCAGCTGTTGCGCACGCCGCTGGCGACGTGGCCGGCGGGCACATGCAGGGCAGCCGATTCGATGTGGCCGGTCTGGTCATCGAAGAAGAAGTCGGGTTCGAACTCGCGCAGGAAACCGCCCTTGGGCAGGCCGCCGAGAAACATCGCTTCATCGACCTCGATGTTCCAGTTCATCAGCGTGCGGATCGCGCGCTCGTGCGCCGGTGCGCTGCGGGCGGTGACCAGCGCGGTGCGCAGGCGCATCGCCGGTGTGCCGGCCTGCTGCAGGCGGTGCAGCGCCTGCAGCAGCGGTTTGAACGGCCCCCCGGCCAGCGGCTGGCTGGCGTTGGTGGCCTCGTGCTGCTGGAATGCCGTCAGCCCCTGCGCCTGAAAGATGCGCTCGGACTCGTCGCCGAACAGCACGGCGTCGCCGTCGAAAGCGATGCGCACCTCGTTCGGATGGTCTTCCGACGCCTTGGCCGAGTGCGGGTACACCTGCGCGGCCGGCACGCCGGCGTCCAGCGCCGCGCGCACGTCGCTCAGGTGGGCCGACAGGAACAGGTTGGCATTGAGCGGGCGCAGGTAGCGCCAGGGCGGCTGGCCGCGGGTGAAGCTGCCGCGCTCGATGGGAAGGCCGTAGTGCTGCGCCGATCGGAAAACCCGCATGCCCGACACCGGGTCGTTGCGCGAGAGGATCACCACCTCGACCCGCCGCGCCGCCGCATCGTTGAAAGCCAGCAGCTTGCGCACCAGCGAAAACGCCACGCCGGGCGGAGCCGGCACGTCCAGCCGGTCCAGCTGCAACTGCTGGTAGGCACGGTCGTCGCCGCGCTCGAACAGGCGGTTTTCTTCCTCGAAATCGAACAGCGCCCGCGACGATATCGCGACCACCAGCTGACCCTCCAGCGTCACCCCCATGGCCGGCTCCGCCAGGCAACCGCCGCCGCGCCGGGCCATCCCAAGCAAGGCGAGCCCCCCCGGGGCTGAGGGCTGCGGCTCCGGGCCTGCCTGCGCAGGGCCGGACAGCCCAAAGAGGAGCCGACTCCGGCGGCTCCGCGGCCTGCAAGGCCAGCGACCACACGAAGTGAGGGAGCGTGGGGGCTCACTATTTCACCCACTGGTTGAGCTGAATGATCGGCAGCAGCACGGCCAGCACGATCAACATGACAACGCCGCCCATGGCGACGATCAGCAGCGGCTCCAGGATGGTGGCTAGAGCCATCGCGCGGCGCTGCACCTCGGCCGACAGCTGGGCGGCTGCGCGCTGCAGCATCAGCGGCAATTGCCCGGTCTGTTCGCCCAGCCGGGAGAACATGCCCAGCAGGCCCGGAAAGCGTTTCTTCTGCGCCAGTGCCGACGCCAGCGGCGCGCCTTCGCGCACCAGCACGAGGGCATCGAGCGCATCGGCCCGCATGGCCTGATTCGACAGCGTCTCCGCCGCCGCCTGCAGCGCCTTCAGGATCGGCACGCCGGCACCAGCGAGCATGGCCAGTGTGCTGGCAAAGCGCGCGGCGTTGTAGCCACGCGAAAGCCGTCCCACCAGCGGCAGGTTCAGCCAGGCGGCATCGAACCGCTGCCGGAAGGCCTGCTGACGCAGCGCCAGCCGCAACAGCGCCACGCCGGATACCAGTGTCAGCAGCAGCATCCAGCCGTAACTGCGAATGAAGGCGCTGATCGAGAGCATGGCCACCGTGAGAAACGGCAGGGATCGTTTGGTGCCGGTGAACACCGCCGCCACCTGTGGCACGACATAGCTGACCAGAAACACGACGATGACGATGGCCACCAGGGTCACGATGGCCGGGTAGAGCGCGGCACCGATCAGCTTGGCTTTCAGCGCCTGGGTTTCTTCCAGGTCGTCCGCCAGCCGGTCCAGCACCTGTCCGAGGTTGCCGCTTTGCTCGCCGGCGCCGATGACGGCGGTGTAGATCGGTGAAAACTCGCGCGGGTGCTGCGCCAGCGCGCGTGCAAACGCCGATCCGGCGTTGACCTCGGCGCGCAGCGAGGCCAGCAGGTTGCGCTGGTCGTCCCGTTCGGCCTCGTCGGTCAGCGCCGTCAGCGCCCGCTCCAGCGGCAGGCCGGATGTGACCAGGCCGGCGAGTTGCCGCGTCCAGATGGCCAGACCGTTGGCATTGAAGACACGCGGCGTGAACAGCGACGACCGGGTCGCTCCGGTGCCATCTGCGCTGGTGCCGCCCGAAACAGCGGTGACCGAGAGCGGGATCAGCGCCTGGCCACGCAGCAGACTGCGCGCAGACTTGGTGGTGTCGGCCTCGATCACCCCCTTGCGGGTGACGCCCTGGGCGTCCAGTGCCTCGTAGGTGTAGGCCGGCATGTCAGTCGCGGGTGACCCGGATCAGCTCTTCGCGGCTGGTGATGCCGGTGGTGACCAGTCGCTCGCCGTCCTCGCGCATCAGGATCATGCCGGCGGCCCGGGCGGCTGTACGGATTTCGGCCTCGGAAGCGCGGTTGTGAATCTGCGCGCGGATTGCGTCATCGGTCACCAGCAGTTCGAATACGCCGGTACGGCCGCTGTAGCCGGTCTGGCTGCAATGTTCGCAGCCCGAGCCTTTGCAGTGAATGCACAGCTTGCGCACCAGGCGCTGCGCCAGTACGCCCAGCAGCGAAGAGCTGAGCAGGAAAGGCTCGATGCCCATGTCGGTCAGGCGGGTGACCGCACTGGAGGCGTCGTTGGTGTGCAGCGTCGCCAATACCAGATGGCCGGTGAGCGAGGCCTGGATGGCAATCTGCGCGGTCTCGAAATCCCGGATCTCGCCGATCATGATGACGTCCGGGTCCTGGCGCAGGATGGCCCGCAGCGCCTTGGCAAACGTCAGGTCGATGCGGGCGCTCACCTGTGTCTGGCCGACGCCTGGCAGTTCGTATTCGATCGGGTCTTCCACCGTCATGATGTTGCTGCGCGAGGCGTCGAGCCGTTGCAGTGCGGCGTACAACGTGGTGGTCTTGCCGGATCCGGTCGGCCCGGTCACCAGGATGATGCCGTGCGGCTGGCTGACCAGGTTGACGAAGGCCTGCAACACTGCGCCTTGCATGCCGACCGATTCCAGCGTCAGCTTGCTGCCGGACTTGTCCAGCAGGCGCAACACGGCGCGTTCGCCGTGGGCGCTGGGCAGGGTGGAAACCCGAACGTCGACGGCCCGGGTGCCGATGCGCAGCGAAATGCGACCGTCCTGGGGCAGCCGTTTTTCGGCGATGTCCAGCTCGGCCATGATTTTCAGCCGCGAGATCAGCGCGGCGTGCAACGCGCGGTTGGGCTGCACCACCTCGCGCAACGAGCCGTCCACCCGAAACCGGACGCTGGAGGTGCGCTCATAGGGCTCGATGTGGATGTCACTCGCGCCATCGCGGGCCGCCTGCGTGAGCAGGGCGTTGAGCATGCGGATGATCGGCGCGTCGTCGTTGTTTTCCAGCAGGTCTTCGACGGCGGGGAGCTCCTGCATCATGCGGGCCAGGTCGGCGTCGCTTTCCACTTCGCTGACCACCGCGGCGGCGCTGGATTCACCCTGGGCATAGGCGCTGCTGATGCGCTGGATCAGCGAGGCGGCATCCAGCCGCTGGAGCTCGAACGGCGCCTCGCCGGATGCAAACTTGCGCATGACCTCGCCCAAGGCGCCCCAGTCTGGCGGGTCCGGATGCCACAGGGTCAGCGTGTGTCCGTCATCCTCCAGCAGCAACTGGCTCGTCCGGGCAAAGGCGTAGGGCAGCGGGTAACGCATGCTGCTGGCTCAGTTGCGCGAAGGGTCGTTGGTTCGCGGGGCAATGGTCGCGACCGGTGGCGTCGCTGCAGGCGCGGTCGGCGGCTCGGTCGTCGCGCGTACCTGAGGCAACACACCCGACTGGTTGACCGGGACCAGTTCGCGTTGCTGCGGCTGCGCGCCAACCTGGGCGCCACGCATCATGTCGTAGCGGTCCATGCTCAACTGATCGGAGGCCGCAGCATCGCGCAGCACCACTGGGCGCAAGAACACCATCAGATTGGTCTTCTTCCGGCTGCGCGTTTCGCTCTTGAAAAACTCCCCCAGATAGGGCACATCACCCAGCAGCGGGATCTTGTCCACGTTCCCCGAGTAGGTGTCTTCCATCAGGCCGCCGAGCACGATGATGCCGCCATCTTCAACGAGCACGCTGGTTTCGATGGCCCGCTTGTTGGTGATCAGCCCGTCCTTGGACAGGACAGACTCCGGCGCGATGCTGCTGACTTCCTGGTAGATCACCATCTTGATGGTGCCGTTCTCGCTGATCTGCGGCTTCACGCGCAAGGTCAGGCCGACGTCCTTGCGCTCGACGGTCGTGAACGGGTTGACCGCACTGCTGGACCCGCCGGTATTTGCGTACGATCCTGTCGGAAATGGCACGTTCTTGCCGATGATGATCTTGGCTTCTTCGTTGTCCAGCGTTACCAGATTGGGGGTGGACAGGATGTTGCCGTCGGCGTTGGTCTGCAGGAAGTTGGCCAGAAAGCCCAGTACATAGACGCCGTTGAATTTTTTCGCCGCCGCGATATTGGCGCCCTGGCCGGGGTTGATCGCGCTGCCTGAAGCCGCTGTCTGGGCCAGGTTGATGATGTTCTTGTCGCCGATGCCGAAGTTGGTGCCCAGAAAACCGATGACAGAACTGCCTGCCGCACCGATGGGGCCTTGCCACTGGATGCTCAGTTCGGCCGACTTGTCGGCATTGACTTCGGCGATCAGGCTTTCAATGAACACCTGGGCGCGGCGGGAATCGAGCCGGTCGATGACCGCCCGCAGCTGGCGGTATTGCGGCTCGGGCGCGGTAATGATGAGGGAATTGGTTGCGGCGTCAGCCTGAATCTGCCCGCCGGTTGAATTCCCGCTATCGGTGGTGGTCCGCGATGCGGCGATGGATGCGCCAGCCGCTGCACCGGCGGGTGCCGCCGAGGCGGTGACACTCGTGGTACGGGTCTCGCCGGACATGGCGGCCCGCAAGGTGGTGGCCAGTTTGGTGGCGTCGGCGTTTTTCAGGTAGACGACATGGATGTTGCCGGCGTCGGAGGATTTGCCACCCGGCCCCGTTGCAGGCTGATCCAGTTTGGTTACCAGCGATGCCACCAGCGCCAGCCGCGCGGCATTGGACGCCCGCACGATCAGCGTGTTGCCTCTGGGCTCTGCGATCACAACGGTCTTGAACGAAGAATCGGCTTGTCCCTGCCCGGCGGCCGGTGCGCTGCTGCCGGATTCGATCAGACGCATGATCAGCGGCGCCAGGTCAGACGCAATGGCGTGCTGCAACGGGATGATTTCCACGTCAGTGGCATTGGAAACGTCCATGACCGCGATGATCCGGGCGATGCGCTGCAGGTTGTCGGCGTAGTCGGTGATGATCAGGGAGTTGTTGCCCGGATTGACGTTGATCGTGTTGTTCGGACTGATCAGCGGACGCAGCACCGGAACCAGATTGTTCGCCGTTTCATGGTTCAGCCGAAAGATCTGGGTCACCACCTGGCCGCCTGGTGGTGGCGACGCGCCGGCCGATACAGCGCCGGTCTGCAGCTTGGCGTCGGCCTCTGGAACGACCTTGTAGAGACCATTGGCCTCGACCACCGTGAACCCCTGCAGTCGCAAGGTGGCCAGAAACTGGTTCCAGGCGGCAGCGGGCGTAACCGGCCGGTCGGTGATCAAGGTGATGCTGCCCTTCACGCGCGGGTCCACCACCACGTTGCGCCCCGACAGCGTGGCAAGCGTGCGGGCCACCGCTTCGATTTCGGCACCCGCGAAATTCAGCGTGACGGGCTCGCCTTTCCTGACGGGCGTTTCCTGCGCGGGCAGTACGCTGCTGTAAAGCGCCATCAAGGCAGCAAGCGCTGCAGGCCGAAGGGCCTTCAGCGGAGGCGGGGCGACAGACTTTGAAATTTTGATCATGAGGCGGCCGTGATGGGGTTCTTTCGGGTCGTGCAGCCAGGCGTTCAACCGACCGAAATGATGGAGCGCGGGCCGTTGCGCCGCCCGATGATGTTCAGCAGGTTCGACAAGGCGGCTTCGCGGTCGGGCGCTGCGCTGGCCTCGCCAGTGAACCGGAGGCGCGAACCCACCCATTGACCCGTACCCGACAACTGCAGGCTACCGTCAAGGGTGGCAAGTTCAAGCCGGGTGGTGTTGCCACCGGTGATGGTGATGCGGTAGCTGCCCATGGGTTTGAGTGTGGACAGGCGGGAGGACATGCCGGATGCGATCAATTCGGCGCGACCGGCGATGGACATGCGCCCTTGTGTCCATTCTACTGAAAGCCCCTGGAACGTCAGGCGCAACTGCCCTTCGACCTCAAGCGTGTTCCAGGGGGCGCCCAGCCCGGTCAGCAAGTCGGCCGGCAATTGAATTGGAGGAGTCGGCGCCGGACTCTGCGGCTGCACGTCCAGCCGCACGCCGCCCCACCGGGGTCGAATGGCAAGGGACAGCGGCGCCGTGGTGCAACATTCGGCAAGGAGCTGAACCGTGAGACCGTCCCATTGGGGTCGGGCGCGCCAGTCCAGGCGCCCCGGGAGCGCCGAGATCGACTGGCTGTCGGTGCCGCCTGACAGCACCAGTCGGGCTGAGCCCGACCAGATGGTTCCGCTCGCCTGCGACAGCAACACCCGTCCCTCGGTCAACTGCTGCAGGGCAGACGCCAGCCAGGCAGCGGGGAACTGAAGAATCAACGTCAGGATCAGGCCCGCGAGGCCGCCGGCCAGGGCCGACTTCCAGGGCGCGGCGGACCGGCCGGGAATCTGCCGCGGACGATCCCGTCCTCGGCCTTTCACCTGACTGATCTCCAAAACCCCGGTTCCGGATTCATTTGGGCGGAAGCGTCAGCACGATCGTCCCCTCCCACAGCGCGGGATTGCCCGCCGCGCGGGTCAGGCGGGCTTCGACGGGCAGCGCCCGGGAGTTGATGCGGGCCTGCGAAAGCCATCGCGCCAGCGCGCTCGCAGGAACGCCTTTGAGCGTGACGTTGGCCCGTTCACCGGCAAACGAGACCTGTGCGCCCGCACCCAGATCGCTGCGGACGCTGGCGCCCAACGAGCGCACGGCGTCTTCGGACCGGATGGCCGGTCGGCCTTGGAGTTCCCGCGCCTGCGCAGCCATCGCCTGCATCTGCTGAAGCTGGGCTTCCAGCAAACGCTGTTGCGCGCCGGACTGCTGCAGGACACGCAGGGCCGGAGCGATGCCGATCCACCAGAGCAGGACCAGCGCCACCAGCGCTGAGGCGATTGTCACCAGCCGTTTCTCCCGCTGCGCGAGTCCGTTCCAGTGGGTGCGCAACGGCGCAAGAGGCAACAACTTGCTCATGGTGCGGTTTCGGCCTTGAGAACGGCAACATCGCCTTCCAGGCGCAGGCTGTAACCTTGCGGCCGCAGCGTCTCTGCGATGGCTGGCAAGTCCGCCTGCGTGATGTTCATGCCCTTCAGCCGCGCCTGACCGGCCGAATACTCGATGGCCGTCGGCGATTGGCCGGTCGCGGCTGCATTGGCCAGCGCCCCCAGCATGACTTCCAGATCACGGGTGGAAGGTGCGCCTGCAGCTTGCTGCAGCGCGCTCAGTTCGCGAGCCATCTGGACCGGCGCGTCGACGACCAGCCGCACCTGCGGAAATGCCTGTGTCAGGGTCTTGTTGATGGTGGTTCGAAGGTGCTGGGCCGATTGCTGCTCTTTCCAGGCCCATGCGTTGAGCCCTGCCAGGTTTGCAAGCAGCAGCAGGACCACGCCCCAGCGAGCCGGCCGCCATGCTGGGGCCTGCAGAAACGAGCGGGCGACGGTTCCCAGTTTGCGGGCGGCGCGGATACGCCCCGAACTGGCCAGTTCGAACTGCGCCAGGTCCCAGGGCGAAGAAGCCGCGAGCGCCCAGCGCTCGGCGGGCTGTTGAAGAGTCACACCGTTGCCCACCATTTTTTCCGCATCTGCCGCAACGGCCGGCTCTGCCAGGCACTCCAGATTTGCGGGAATCTGCTCGTCACCAAGAGCCATCGCAAGTGAAGTCGACGCAAGTGGCAGGCGGATTACTCCGCCGGCCACACCCGGTCCGGTCAATACAAACTGCGAGGGGCGAGGGTCACCGAGAACCTGCAGCTTCAAACGCTCGGATTGCGGAGAAAACTCCGGGACGATTCGGCCAATGACCTGTCCGCCGGCCTCGAGATTTCGAAGGTGCTGGATCAGCCATTGACGATTGCAGGCGGCGACCCAAACCGGCGAGCCGGCAGCTGGCTGAGGCTCGATGGCCAGGTGAAGATCGGGTACTTCGTCCAGCAGCTTTTCTTCCAGCAGACCGTTGAGCACGGTCCGCAGGCGCGGCGACCCTGTACCGACGCCTTTTGGCAACTCGACGCGCTGCCATGCCAGCGCTTCGACCGGGACCACGACCAGCGTTTCATCGACGGCTCGTTGCAGCTTCGGCAGTTCACCGGCAACGGCGCTCGCAGGCCCGCTGTTGTCAGCCGCAGTGCCGACGCGCACGTACGAATAGGTCGTGAGGGCGTCCGCAGCTTTCAGTGGCAGGACAATGATCAGGGTGCTCATGAATCAGCGGATTGTAGAGACGAGGTGAGGCGGCGCGACGCGAGACCCAGCGGATTTATCGCAAAGGCGCCGGAAGGGGTGTGCCTCTTTCCCGCCAGAGGTTGCTGATCACCAGACCATCACGTTTGACCACGGACGATTCTTCAACGACTGCCTGATCCAGCCGGAGTCGACCGCGCACCAGAAAAAAACGTGTCGTCACAGACAGTTGGCCGTTGACCGACGGATCAAGAATTGATGGGTCCAGTTTGGCAGCTTCGGTCAGGGTCGCAAAGTGGGAGGACTCGCGGGTGGTCACGAATCGCATGGCGCCGGCCCGGTCAAGTCCGGGAATGCTGGCCTGAATCACTTCAGCGTCCGCGGTATTCAGGTTGACGGTCGTGCGTTCCGGCAACAGCGTGACGTGGGGTTTGAGTTTTTCAACGGTTTCGGCACTCAGTCCAAGCCAGGTCAGCTGGTCGACGCGCTGCGGCAGCAACGGCGCGTCATCGGTTGTGTTCGATTCAGCGGTCTTGACTGCTGCGCGGGTGGCCGACAGGAGGCCACCGGTCAGCAGTGACAACTGGTCAGGTGACACGCCGAGCTGATCAAAAAGCCGCGAAAAGGCCAGCACCGACGCCTCGGACAGGCGGTTGTTGTCGATCAGGTTGGTTACGTTGAGTTTGCCCTGCAGATCCGTGATGCTGCCTGAAAGAAACGCGTCACGGGTGTTGTCGGTGTTGTTGCTGTCCATCGCCAGGAATGACGAAAGCCGTGCTTCCTGCAGGGGCACTGCCCAAGGTTCGGCCAGGTGATCGGCACCACCGGTTCGGGCGTCTTCGCGCAGGATCAGGCGCGCCCAGTCCAGCGCGCCCAACAACACCCAGGCAGACTGCACGCGGGCGCGTTCGGCCGACTCGACCTCCACGCTTCGCCATTGCTGCCACATGGCTGCTGCAGCCATCGTCGCGACCAGGGTCACCGTGAGCATTGCCGCCAGCAGGGCTGCACCGCGCTGCCGGTTCATGATCGACCCGTGTTCAGGTCCGGGCGAACCCAGTCAAGCGTCAGGCGACCGCCCAGCGCGGAAGTGGCCGGCAGCATCAGGACAACCCGGATACCTTCTGGCACCGAGGGCTGAGGATTGCTGCCGGTACCCGTGCTGGACAATGGATTGCTCCAGGTTTCACCCCGGAAATAGAAGAGCTGCCAGTCTTCCAGCGGCAGGATTGTGACCTCCCGCCGCCGCTGTTCAACGCCCGGGTTCTGGGCCCACACCTTGGCCTCATTCCAGGCGGCAAGCCAGGCCGTCGAGCTGGTCAAAGGCGGTGACTGCCAGCGCAGCCAGACGCCCCCGTTGGCAATGCGCCGGCTCCAGGCCACCACCCGCAAGCCGTCGCCTGCCGACGCGCTGCCGCGCCGGGTCATCCGCAACACCTGGCCGTCCCAGTCCAGTGCCGTGGTGCCTGGCACGTTCATGATCGCGTCCAGATCTGCTTTCCACTGCCCCAGGCTGGCCTGAAGCGTCAACACCTCGTCAGATAGTGCCTGTGTCTGCAGCTGGGCGCGACTCATACCGTCCAGGCCGCGCCAGCTCAGGATGGCCAGCAGTGCCATCACCGCAATGGCCACCAGCAGTTCGATCAGCGTGAACCCGCCTGATGCGCGAACCCGCTGGAGTCGTTCGGCTGTCGGGACGATGGCGGCCGGATGGGTCATCAGATGTTCAATAGCGGCCGACGATGGTGGTCAACCCGAGTACCGGTGTACCACCGTCGCTGACCCGCGCTTCGACCCTGCGAAATGAGGGATTCGGCGTGGGTCGCACCGCGATATCGACGGTGTATGTTCGGCCAGCCTGTTCACACGCAACGCTGCTGTCGCCGACGCCAGGCATCTGTCTGGACAAGCGCGTTTTCACCAATTCATTTTCTGCACAGATCTGGGCCAGCAGGGCGTCCGACTGCCGCAACGCGTTGCGGGTCAACGCCGAAGTTGCCTGCGAACCGGCAGTGAGGGCAATGGCCACGATGGCCAGCGCAACCATCACCTCAATCAGCGTGAAACCTGCTGCCAATCGGCCTTGCGTCATGGTTTGCTGTTCGCCTGCACGGAAAAAGGGCGAAGTCCGTCAGTGGCCACTAGCAAGTTTTGATCCGGTCGGCTCACGCTGGACAACTCCACAGATTGGGGGGCGATCAAGGGCTCCGGCCCCAACAGCAAGGTCGCGGTTCCACGCACGACCGTGTCGCTGCCGATCCAATGGTTCGGAATGGCGCCCGGGGCAATGCCCTGAAACTCGAAACCTTCCGGGCCAGCCCGCCAGACAACCGGAATGCCAGACGTGCGAGACTGCGCCCGAGCGGATTCAAGCAGTGCCGCCAGCCGCTGGGCTTCACGCTCCAGCGTGCTGTCGGCGTTGTCTCGCATGGCAAGGGAGACGCCAGCCGTCGCCATCGCGATGATCGCAACGACGACCAGCAGTTCCAGCAGCGTAAACCCACTGGCCCGCCAGCCAGGGCTACTGCCAGCTTCCAATGTCGGCATCCTTGCCTTCGCCGCCCGGCTGGCCGTCGGCGCCTAAGGACATGACGTCCACCTCACCCTTCACCCCCGGATTGAGGAACTGGTAAGGGCGGCCCCATGGGTCATTGGGCAACTTTTCGAGATAAGGCTTCCAGTTGGGCGGCAGCGGATTCGCCGTTGGCTTGGTGATCAAGGCCTGCAAGCCCTGTTCGGCAGTTGGGAATCGCTGGTTGTCGAGCTTGTACAGTTTGAGCGCCTGCATCAGATTGGAAACGTCGGTGCGCGCGGCCGTGGTGCGTGCATCGTCGGCGCGGTCCAGCACATTCGGCACGATGAGCGCGGCCAGCACACCGATGATGACCAACACGACCATCAGCTCAATCAGGGTGAAACCCCTGGCCATGCGAGCCGAAAACGGAACTGAACGGAGAGAACGAGCGATACGAGTCATGAAAACGTGCCTGACAGTCTGAAGTGCGGTTCCATCATAATCATTCCATGGCACTGACTGCGAAAGCCGACCCCTGGTTCCCACGGATCATCACACTCTTGATCTGGGCACTGGCAATTGCCAGTGTGACGTACTGGGGACTGCATCTGGGGGTTTCCGGATCGTCGGGCGAATTGCAAAAGACAGTACCGGTCCGATCAGGGCCGGCTGCGGACCCGGTGGCAGTGGCTCGTTTGCTCGGAGGTGCCGCGGCGGCCAATCCGGTAGCTACGCCTGCGGCCGAGAGCCGGTTTGTGTTGCTGGGTGTTGTGGCCGACCGCGCCAGTCAGGGCGCGGCCCTCATTGCAGTCGATGGAAAAGCCGGGAAACCCTACCGTGTTGGGAGCCGGGTGGACGACAACTGGATTCTTCAGTCCGTCAAGGCCCGGCAGGCTCGGTTGAAACCCGCTGCCGGCGACGGCGCCGAGATGGTGCTGGAGATGGCGCCGCTGGCAAAGCTGCCGGTCAACTGAGCGGAGCCCCGGCCGGTGACGGCGCTTATCTGCTTTGTCCTAGCGCAGTTCGCCGTACTGGGTCGGGCTCAGCGCGGGAAAGCGCGCGTCGTCATCCAGAATTTCAGTCTGCGGCGCATCGGGCTCCGGCATTTCCGATTCGATGATTTCGGTTTTTTCGTAGCCGGTCAGCATGCCGTAGTTGCTGGAAGACCGGCTTTGTGCTGGCGCCGCGTTGTTGCCTCTAGCACCCATGGCCAGCGCTTGCTTGAGTGCGTTGACCTCTTCGTTCAGTACCGGTTCGAATTTCCGGGCGTTTGAGTCCGGAGGCGGTCGGTTGACCGGCGCCGCAGCGGGTTCGGCTCCAGCGTTGCGTGAGGCTGCTGCCGCATTTGTTTTGATCGTTGTGGCACCAACTCCCGCATCGGAAGATGCACCCTCAGCACGCCAGTAAACGGCAGAAACGACGATGTTGTGCCGGGCCCTGGCAACCTGGCAGATCAGTGTTTCGATCTGGGCAAGCTGGGAAATATCACCACCAAAATCGAGCGAAAGATCCATCATCACGATGAACTTTCGACCCTTCGGGTCGGTCGCCAGAACCTTGAACTTGAAACTGCTGGACAGCACGCCCACCCGAACCATCGATTCGCGCACGACGTTGTAGAGCAGTTCCCGCATTCGAGCACGCTCGCCTTTGCGTCGCGCAGCGACTTCAGCGGCGGTTTCGCCCGACCTGGAAAGGTCAGCGATGGCGGCAGCGTCTCGGGTCAGCGGGGAAAGCGGTGCTGAACGGGTCGCGCCAGCAACTTGAGGGTTCGACTTGGCCTTGAACCAGGTGAGCAGGGACATTCGCCGGATTCTAGGGGAAGCGTCGCAGCGCGGCCAAGGAAATTCACCTCAAATTGAAACAGGCCGCCCGCGGCCTGCAGGGCCGCGTCAACTCTGAAGAAACATCCGGTAGACCGGGTTGCCGGTTTCTTCCACATAGGGATAGCCCAGGCTGTTCAGGAACTCCGAGAAAGCCTTGTTGTCGGCATCAGGTACCTGAAGGCCGACCAGGATGCGCCCGTAGTCTGCCCCCTGGTTGCGGTAATGGAACAGGCTGATGTTCCAGCCCGGACGCATGAGACTGAGAAATTTCAGCAACGCGCCAGGGCGCTCGGGAAAAACGAAGCGCAGCAGGCGTTCATCCCGCGCCAGCGACGAATGACCACCCACCATGTGTCGGATGTGCTCTTTGGCCAGCTCGTCATGGGTCAGGTCCAGCGTTTCAAATCCGTGGCGACTGAAGTTGGCGACGATTTTGGGGCTTTCGCCCTTGCCATGGGTTGTCAGACCGACAAACACATGCGCCTTCGCGGCGTCACTGATGCGGTAATTGAACTCGGTGACGTTGCGCGGACCGCCTGGCAGGTCACCGATCAGTTCACAGAACCGTTTGAAACTGCCGCGCTCTTCCGGAATCGTGACGGCCAGCAGGGCTTCGCGCTCCTCGCCAACTTCCGCCCGTTCGGCCACAAAGCGCAGCCGGTCAAAGTTCATGTTGGCGCCACACAGGATGGCAGCATAGGTTTCGCCGCGGGTTTTGTGCGTCGCGACGTACTGCTTGATGGCCGCAACGGCCAGCGCGCCGGACGGCTCCACAATGCTTCGCGTGTCGACAAAGACGTCCTTGATAGCCGCGCAAACCGAATCTGTGTCTACGACGATGAACTCGTCCACCAGTCCCTTTGCAATCCGGAACGTTTCCTCGCCGACGAGCTTCACGGCCGTTCCGTCAGAGAACAGGCCGACGTCGTCAAGCGTTACCCGGTCACCGGCCTGGACCGAACGGATCATGGCGTCAGAGTCGTTCATCTGGACACCGATGACTTTGGTGGCCGGGCGCACCGCCTTGATGTAATTGGCTACGCCAGCAATCAGACCGCCACCACCGATGGCGACGAAGACGGCATCAAGGTGATCGGTGCCCAGACCCTGGAGTTGCCGCATGATCTCCATCGCGATGGTGCCCTGCCCGGCGATGACGTCCGGATCGTCAAACGGGTGCACAAAACTCAGACCCTGGGCTTGCTCGAGTTTCACCGCGTGGGCATACGCGTCCGAATAACTGTCTCCGTGCAGCACCACTTCTCCGCCGAGCGCGCGCACGGCATCAATCTTGACCTGCGGCGTGGTTGTCGGCATCACGATGACGGCGCGGCAGCCCAGTTTGTGCGCGCCCAGCGCTACCCCCTGTGCATGGTTGCCGGCCGATGCGCAGATGACGCCGGCCGCAAGCTGCTCCGGCGTCAGGTGCGCCATCTTGTTATAAGCGCCCCGCAGCTTGAAACTGAAGACGGCCTGCTGATCTTCGCGCTTGAGCAGCACTTTGTTGTGCAGGCGTCGACTGAGGTTCCTGGCGGGCTCCAGTGCCGTTTCGATCGCCACATCGTAGACACGCGCATTCAGGATCCTGATCAGATAGTCCTGCGGTTGCAAGTCTTTCGTGGCGGGGGCTTTCACGGTTTTCATGGGATTCCTTCTGCGTCGATCATAGTGGGACGACGCGCGACGGCATGTGCTCGCCAGCACGGGGCCGACTTGCCGGGGCGATCCCGCGCGGGTTCACCGGGGCCAGGAAGGTCGGTTGGCGATAATTTCCGAAAGCTGGCGACCCGCGCAAGGCGAATGGGCGACGGCGTGATGTCAACATTGATCCGCTCAGATTGGAAAACCATGGAATGCACAGTCAGTTGGACCGGCGCGTCAGGCACGCGCTCCGGCATGGGGTTCGTCGCCGAAACAGGCAGCGGCCATGTTCTGGCAATGGATGGCGCCGTTGACGAAGCTCGACCGGAAAACGGCGGCCAGAACCTGGCGCCAAGGCCGATGGAGGCGGTGCTTGCAGGAACCGGAGCCTGCAGCGCGTACGACGTGGTGCTCATTCTCAAACGTGGCAGGCATGACGTTCGAGGTTGCAGTGTTCGCTTGACGACGGAGCGTGCAAAGGTCGATCCCAAGGTTTTCCTTCGCATCCATATGCATTTTTCGGTTCAGGGTCGTGGTATTCCCGATGCCGCCGTCGAACGGGCGATCGCTCTGAGTCATGAAAAATTCTGCTCGGCCAGCATCATGCTTGGGAAGACAGCCGAAATCACCACCAGTTACAAACTTGAAGGCGTCTAGTCGGTAGGGCAATCCTCGTGGCACTTCGGTGCAGGGTCGCGTTTCTTCAGGGTTTGGGTTCTGGCGCAAATTGGTGGCATGAAAAATGCTAAGAGCCTTGATGGCGGAATCAGCAAAACGTGGGCGCCTGTTTGTTGCAGGCCTGCAACGAAATGCAAATATCGCGGCCAATTTCTTTGCGAATTGAGGCTCGCTCTGGTGCAATAGACCCAACTTCCCAAAAGGAGGTTGGCCCGGGGAATCGACGGGAGCGCCAGGCGGCAACGCAGGGCGAACCCCACGCACCAGAGCCCTATGTTTAACCTTGGAGAAACTCGCAATGAAAAAATCCCTGATCGCCTTGGCTGTGCTGGCTGCTTCCGGCGCCGCCATGGCCCAGTCTTCCGTGACCCTGTTTGGCGTCGTTGACGCATCTGTTAGCTACCGCGACGGTTCCGGTAACGGCAACGTGTGGGCCTTGAGCAGCGGTAACAATGCCAGCAGCCGTTTGGGCTTCCGTGGTGTTGAAGACCTTGGCGGTGGCATGAAGGCCAGCTTCTGGCTGGAAGCTTCTGTTGTCAACGACAACGGCGCGTTCGGTACCACCAGCACCAACAACCAGCCAAGCAGTTCCACCGGTGGTGGCGGCCTGACTTTTAGCCGTCGTTCCACGGTCAGCCTGCAAGGCAACTGGGGTGAACTGCGTTTGGGCCGTGACTATGTGCCTACCTTCTGGAACCACACGGTGTTTGATCCGTTTGGTACCGTCGGTGCTGGTTCTTACACCAACGTGAGCTTGGCCGGTATGGCTGCGATCGCTGGCACTGCTGGACCGGTGACTGGTGTTCGTGCTTCGAACAGCGTCGGCTACCTGATGCCTACCATCGGCGGCTTCTATGGCCAGGTCATGTATGCCATGGGTGAAAACGCCAGCAATGGCGCTGTCAACACGGCTGCTGAGAGCAACAACGGTGACGTTGCTGCCATCCGTGCCGGTTGGTCCAATGGCCCGATCAATGTGGCCATTGCTTACGGTGCGACCAAGTTCTACAGCCCGCTGGTTGGTGGTCAGACCGACTACAAAAACGCCAACATCGGTGGTTCTTATAACTTCGGCGTAGCCACCGTGATGGCTAACTGGAACGAAGAAAAAGGTGCTGGCGTTACCAACGAAACCTGGTTGCTCGGCGCCACGATGCCTTACGGCGCGAGCGAGTTCAAGGCTTCTGTTGCAGGCGGCAAGATTTCGAACGCCGCCAACAACAACATCGGCGACACCATCCAGTTCTCGCTGGGTTATGTCTACAACATGTCCAAGCGCACCGCCCTGTACGCCACCTACTCTGGCAACAACAACAGCGGCAATGCCTACAACTACAACAACGGCCGTGCAGCTGCGACCCCCGGTGGCAACACCTACGGTCTGGACTTCGGCGTCCGTCACTCCTTCTGATTTCCGGCTGGCTTGATGCCAGCTTGAAGCAGATCGAAAAAACCACCAGTCTTCGGGCTGGTGGTTTTTTTTCGTGTGCAGAAAGCTGCGGCAAGGCGAATGTCCGCAGGAAATTGACAGTACGCTAGAAAACCCCGAGGGAATCCAGCCGCCCCTCTGCTAGCATCGGTCTTCACTTTTCATCGGTGTCATGTTCGCCTTCATATTGCGTCGCTTGATTCAGGCTGTGATCGTCATGATTTCGGTGGCTTTCATTGCATTCCTGCTGTTTCAGTATGTGGGGGATCCGGTGGTTTTTCTGCTGGGGCAGGACGCCACCCCTGATCAGATTCGAAGCCTGCGCGCTGACCTTGGGCTGGACAAGCCGTTTTTCATCCAGTTCGGTCATTTTCTGCTCAACGCTGTGCAGGGCGAGTTCGGGCTGAGCCTGCGTCAGGGTGCCAAGGTATCCCGGCTCATTGCCGAGCGCTTTCCGGCCACGATGGAACTGTCGACGGTTGCCGCCGTCCTGGCGTTGGTGCTGGGTATTCCGATGGGCGTGTATTCAGCCTTGCGGCGAGGCTCCTTTCTGAGCCAGTTGTTCATGACGATTTCGCTGCTGGGTGTTTCGCTGCCCACCTTCCTGATCGGCATCCTGTTGATCCTGGTGTTCTCGGTCAACCTGGGCTGGTTCCCGAGTTTCGGCCGGGGTGAAACCGTCAAGCTCGGCTGGTGGAGCAGCGGCCTGCTCACGGCGGACGGTTGGCACCATGTGGTGCTGCCTGCGATTACGCTGGCGATCTTTCAGCTCACACTGATCATGCGGCTGGTCCGTGCAGAGATGCTGGAAGTGCTGCGCACCGACTACATCAAATTCGCACGAGCGCGCGGTCTGTCCGACCGGTCGATCCACTTTGGACATGCGCTGAAAAACACACTGGTGCCGGTGATGACCATTACCGGCCTGCAACTGGGTGGATTGATCGCCTTTGCCATCATCACGGAAACGGTTTTTCAATGGCCTGGCATGGGCCTGCTGTTCATCCAGGCCGTGACGTTTGCCGACATCCCGGTGATGGCGGCCTATCTGTGCCTGATCGCGCTGATCTTTGTCGTGATCAACCTGATCGTCGACATGCTGTATTTCGTGGTTGATCCGCGCCTGCGAGTGGGCAAGGCGGGTGGTCACTGAAGACAGCGCGAGAAGAAGTCCGTCCGGCCGGTGCTGCTGGAGACTCTGGAATTCCAACCAACCGGTGTGCCGGTTTCACCTCAAGGAGATATTGATGACATTCATGCAAACACCCATTCGCGCGGTGATGGTCGGTGTGCTGGCGTTGTCGGGCGCAGTCGCGATGGCACAGACGGTCAGGGTTGCCAATCAGGGTGATTCGCTGTCGATGGACCCGCATTCGCTGAACGAATCGCTGCAGCTGAGCGTGACCGGCAACGTGTATGAGCCGCTGGTCAGTCGCAACAAGGACCTGAGCCTGACGCCGGGTCTGGCGACGTCGTGGAAGCAGGTTTCACCGACGGTCTGGCGCTTTGAACTGCGCAAAGGCGTGCAGTTTCACTATGGCACGCCATTCACGGCCGACGACGTGCTGTTCTCGCTGGCGCGCACCCAGGTCGAGGGCTCCGACATGAAGAGCTACACCAACGATTTCAAGGATGTGCGCAAGATCAACGACTACGCCATTGAAATCGAGACCAAATCGCCGTTCCCCATCCTGCCGGACGTGATGACCTTTGTCTACATCATGAGCAAGAAGTGGAGCGAGACCAACCAGGCGACCAAACCGGTCGACCGCCGCAAAGGCATCGAAAATGCAGCGTCGTTTCGCGCCAACGGAACCGGCCCCTATCGCCTGCGCGAGCGTCAGCCCAACGTGCGGACGACGTTTGTTCGCAACGGCAACTACTGGGGCAAGATCGAAGGCAATGTGGCCGAAGTGATTTTCACCCCTATCGGCAACGATGCGACGCGCGTCGCCGCCTTGCTCTCCGGCGAAGTCGACGTGATGGAGCCGGTGCCGGTGCAGGATATCGAGCGCGTCAACGCCAGCGGCAATGCCCGGGTCATTACCGGTCCGGAACTTCGGACGATCTTTCTGGGCATGGATCAGAAGCGTGAAGAGCTGCTGTTTTCCAGCGTCAAGGGCAAGAACCCGTTCAAGGACAAGCGCGTGCGCCAGGCGTTCTACCAGGCGATCGACATCGAAGGCATCAAGAAGACCGTGATGCGCGGTGCGTCCAACCCGTCGGCCCTGATGGTCGGGCCTGGCATCAACGGTTTCGTGCCGGAGATCAAGCGCCTGCCCTACGATGTGGAAGCCGCCAAGAAACTGATGGCCGACGCCGGCTACCCGGCCGGGTTTGAAATCACGATGAACTGCCCGAATGACCGCTACGTCAATGACGCGAAAATCTGTCAGGCCGTGGCGGCAAACCTTTCGCGGATCAACGTCAAGGTCAATCTGCAGGCTGAAACCAAGGGGACCTATTTCCCCAAGATCCTGCGCCGTGACACCAGTTTCTATCTGCTGGGCTGGACGCCGTCCACGGTCGATTCGCACAATGCGCTCAATGCGCTGATGCGCTGCGTCGACGACAAGGGCGCTGGTCAGTTCAACCTGGGTTCGTATTGCAACCCGAAGGTGGATGAACTGACCAACAAGATCCAGTCGGAAACCGACAAGGCCAAACGCAACGCAATGATCAAGGAAGCGTTCGAACTGCATGCGGCCGATATCGGCCACCTGCCGCTGCATCAGCAGGCGCTGGCCTGGGGCGTAAGCAACAAGGTCACCATGTCGCAAATGGCTGACAACAACATGCCCTTCAAGTTCATGAGCATCAAGTGAGCGCAGGCGTCCTGACCCGTTGGTGGGACAGCGACGTTGGCCACAGTTTCCGCTCATCGCCGATGGCGATGGCGGCGGCCTTCGTCGCTTTTGTCTGTGTCTTCTGCTCGATCTTTGCCGGATGGGTGGCGCCCCACAACCCGTTTGACCTGACGACGCTGGAACTGAGCGATGCGCGCCTGCCCCCGGCCTGGATTGAAGGCGGGTCGCGCAAGTATCTGCTGGGTACCGATGATCAGGGGCGCGACATTCTCTCGGCCCTGATGTACGGGGCGCGCATTTCACTGGTGGTGGGTGTCGCTTCGGTGCTGCTGTCGGTGGTGGTCGGCGTCACGCTGGGCTTGCTGGCCGGATTCAAGGGGGGCTGGGTGGATACGGTGCTGATGCGGCTTTGTGACGTGATGCTGTCGTTTCCGGCCATTCTGGTCGCGCTGCTGATTGCCGGCGTCGGGCGCGCACTTTTTCCGAACGCGCATGACACGGTGGCGTTTGGCGTGCTGATCCTGTCGATCTCGCTGACGGGCTGGGTGCAGTACGCGCGCACGGTGCGCGGATCGACGCTGGTCGAGCGCAACAAGGAATACGTGCAGGCAGCCCGCGTCACGGGGGTGGCACCGCTGCGCATCATGCGCCGGCACGTGCTGCCCAATGTGATGGGGCCGGTCATGGTGCTGGCCACCATTCAGGTGGCCACTGCGATCATCACGGAGGCGACACTGTCCTTTCTGGGGGTCGGCGCGCCGCCCACGTCACCGTCACTGGGCACCTTGATCCGGGTCGGTAACGATTACCTGTTCTCCGGTGAATGGTGGATCACGGTGTTTCCAGGCCTGATGCTGGTGCTGATTGCGCTGTCGGTGAACCTGCTGGGCGACTGGCTGCGCGATGCCCTCAACCCGCGCCTGCGGTGACCGAGAACCTATTGCTATGAGCTTGTTGCAAGTCAAGAACCTGGTGGTCGAATTCCCAGGCCGGCGAGGCACCCTGCGGGCGCTGGACGACATTTCCTTCGACATCGCACCCGGTGAAGTGCTGGGCGTTGTTGGCGAGTCGGGTGCCGGGAAATCCCTCACAGGGGCAGCCATCATCGGTCTGCTGGAGCCACCGGGGCGTATAGCGAGTGGCCAGATTCTGCTCGAAGGCGAGCGCATTGACCAGCTTGGCCATGAAGCCATGCGCCACATCCGCGGTCGACGCATCGGCGCGATCTTCCAGGACCCGCTGACATCGCTCAACCCGCTTTACACCGTGGGCCAGCAGATGGTCGAAACCGTGCTGGCGCATCTGCCGGTCAGTGCCGCCGAGGCGCGCGAGCGATCGATCGCGCTGCTGCGCGACACCGGCATCTCGGCGCCCGAGCAGCGCATCGACCACTATCCGCACCAGTTTTCAGGGGGCATGCGCCAGCGCGTGGTGATTGCACTGGCCCTGGCGGCCGAGCCGAAACTGATCGTTGCCGACGAACCGACGACCGCGCTGGACGTTTCGATCCAGGCGCAGATCATTGGCCTGCTCAAGCGCATCTGCCATGAGCGTGGCGCGTCGGTCATGCTGATCACGCACGACATGGGCGTGATCGCCGAAACCTGTGATCGCGTGGCCGTGATGTACGCCGGCCGCATTGCCGAAATCGGGCCGGTGCATGAGGTCATCAACCACCCGGCCCATCCGTACACGGCAGGCCTGATGGCGGCGATTCCCGACATGGCGCTGGATCGTGAGCGCCTGAACCAGATCGACGGTGCGATGCCCCGGCTCAACGCGATTCCGAGTGGTTGTGCCTTCAATCCGCGCTGTCCGCAGGTTTTCGACCGTTGCCGCAGCCAGCGCCCCGACCTGATGGCTGCCGGTACGACGCGCGCTGCGTGCTGGCTGCACGCGAGTGATGCGGCTGCGACCGGCAACCGCCCAGAAGTTGTGGCAGAGGTGCAGGCATGAACGAAGTAGCTGAAAAGCCGGAGATGGCAAGCAGCGGCGGGCGCGCCGCGCCGCTGGTACAGGCGCGCGATCTGGCGATGTCGTTCGACGTCTCGCCACCGCTGCTCAACCGCCTTCTTGAAGGCAAGCCGCGCGTGTACCTGAAAGCGGTTGACGGCGTGAGCTTCGACATCGAAAAAGGGCAGACGCTGGCACTGGTGGGCGAGTCGGGCTGTGGCAAGAGCACGGTGGCCCGGCTACTGGTCGGGCTGTATGAGCCGACCCGCGGCGACATGCAGTTTGACGGGCTCGATGCCCACGCCATTTTCAAGACGCCGCAGGGACTGCAGCTGCGCAGCCGCATCCAGATGATTTTTCAGGACCCGTATGCCAGCCTGAATCCGCGCTGGATCGTCGAAGACATCGTCGGCGAGCCGATGATCGAACACGGCATCATCCGCGACAAGGCGCAGCTGAAAGAGCGGGTGGGTGAACTGCTCAAGTCTGTGGGTCTGTCCCCGCTGGACATGGTCAAGTATCCGCACCAGTTTTCGGGCGGTCAGCGCCAGCGCATCTCGATTGCGCGGGCGCTGGCCACCGAACCGGAGTTTCTGGTCTGCGACGAACCGACCTCGGCGCTCGACGTGTCGGTGCAGGCGCAGGTGCTCAACATCATGAAGGACCTGCAGCGCAGCCGGGGCCTGACCTACCTGTTCATCTCGCACAACCTGGCCGTGGTGCGCCATGTCAGCGACCAGGTCGGCGTGATGTACCTGGGCCGGCTGGTGGAACTGGCACCCAAGCACACGCTGTTCGACAGCCCGCTCCATCCCTATACGCGGATGCTGCTGGACGCGATTCCGAAGATGCACGACACCGGCCGCGCCCGCACACCGGTGCAGGGCGAGGTGCCCAATCCGCTCAATCCGCCCACTGGCTGCACCTTCCACCCCCGCTGTCCGCTGGCCAACGAGCGTTGCAAGGCCGAGCGCCCGGCGCTGCTGACCGTGGGCGGGGTGCGCATTGCCTGCCATGCGGTGCAGGAGGGACGCAGCTGATTGCTGCCGCGCCAAAACAGGTCAGCCCCAGGGTACCAGCCGGTATCTTGGGTAGTCAAAAACAATAGCTGAATTGCACCGTTTGACGCTGGGATTGACTGAAAAACACTGAAAAATGGTCATGCATAGCGCTTGACCCTCAGGTTGTCCTTCATCTCCTTGAGCAGCGGCTGCAACTGGCTGCCGCCGATGCGCAGTGCGACCCCGGTTGCCAGGATGTCGATGATCATCAGATGCAGCAGGCGCGAGACCATCGGGCTGTAGCGGTCATAGCCTTCCGGATGGTCGGCGGCCAGATGGATGTGGCCCGCGGCGGCCAGCGGCGACGCGCTGGCGGTGATCACGATGGTGGTGGCGCCGTGTTTGCGCGCGATGTCGCAGGCATCCATCAGGTCACGCGTGCGCCCTGAATTGGAGATGATGACCACGCAGTCACCGGCCTCCAGCATTGACGCACTCATCACCTGCATGTGGCCGTCGCTGTAGGCGATCGTGTGCATGCCGAGCCGGAAGAACTTGTGCTGGGCGTCCTGCGCAACGATGCCCGAATTGCCCGCGCCAAAAAACTCGATGCGTTTGCCCGTGCGATGCGTCGCCGCCAATGCGTCAATGGCCTTTTCGATGGCCGATGCACTGGCATCGTTGCGGTATTTCAGGAAGGCGGCAACGGTGTTGTCAATGACCTTGACCATCACGTCGGCGGTCTTGTCATCGGCGTCGACGCTGCGATGAATGAAAGGCACGCCTTCGCTGACGCTGCCAGCCAGTTTGAGCTTGAAATCGCTCAGGCCGTCGTAGCCCACGCTGCGGCAAAAACGCACCACGGTGGGCTTGCTCACATGCGCCCGCTCGGCCAGCACGCTCACCGGCAAGGTGGCAAACGACCGCGGGTCGGACAGAACCAGTTTGCCCACGCGCTGCTCGGCGGGTGCGAGGGAGGGAAGCGAAGCCTTGATGCGTTCCAGCATGGTGTCGTCCTGTCATGTCGCCTCTGGGGATGGTCGAGGCCGGGCGAAAGGGATGTTACGCGGTTTCATGATTCTTTCAAACGAGTTACCAAAACCGGTGAACCTGGGCGACGAGCTCCGAGCGTTTCCCCTATGTCGCCGGCGCTGGCAATTGGCTACGCTGATGGCGTAACCCAATAACAGGAAGATGACATGAAGCAATGGATTCTGGGAGCGGTAGCGCTGGCGGCTTCGATGGGCGCCGCGGCCGAGGGGCAGGTCAACATCATCTGTTCGGTGCAGGCCGAGTGGTGCAACATGATCGCCACGGTCTATACCCGCACAACGGGTGTCAAGGTCAATGTGTCAATGAAGGGCTCGGGCGAGGCGCTGGCGCAGATCATTGCCGAAAAGGAAAACCCGAAGACCGACATCTGGTTTGGCGGCACGGGTGACCCGCACCTGCAGGCCGCCGAGCAGAACCTCACGCTGGAGTACAAATCGCCATCGCTGCCGCAACTGCAGGGCTGGGCGCAGCAGCAGGCGTCCCAGGCGGGCTACAAGACGGTTGGCATTTACTCCGGACCGCTGGGTTTTGGCTACAACACCGAACTGATTGCCAAGAAGAAGCTGCAGGTGCCCAAGACTTGGAACGATTTGCTGAATCCGGCGCTGAAGGGCGAAATCCAGGTGGCAAACCCGGCGTCCAGCGGCACCGCTTACACCATGGTGGCCACGCTGGTGCAGCTGATGGGCGAGGAGCAGGCCTTCGAATACATGAAAAAGCTGCACAAGAACATCAGCCAGTACACGCGCAGCGGCACCGGCCCGATCAAGGCGGCAGCTCGGGGCGAGACCACCGTCTCCATCAGCTTCATTCACGACGCGCCGGGCGAGAAGATGCAGGGTTTCCCGATCGAAACCGTCACCCCGGCTGACGGCACAGGCGCCGAAATCGGGTCGATGAGCATCATCAAGGGCGCGCGCAACCTGGAGGCGGCCAAGAAATTCTACGAATGGGCGCTCACTCCCGGTGCGCAGGAAATGGCGGCCGCCGCGCGGCAGTTCCAGCTGCCGTCGAACAAAAACGCCAAGGTTGATCCGCGCATTCCCGACTTCAAGAAGATCAAGTTCATCAACTACGACTATGCCAAGTACGGCTCCAGCGCCGAGCGCCGGCGCCTGATTGCCAAGTGGGAGAAGGAAGTCAATTCGCTGCCCCGCTGAAGCGTGCCGATGCAGGGCGCGGCGCGCCTGGCTTGCCACGCTGATTTCACGCTCTCGACCGATTGAATACCCGTGACCCGCAGTCCTGACAAGGCCATCCGGATCTGGCTGGTCGTTGGTCTGGCCGCCTATGTGCTGCTGCCTTGGTACAGCATCCAGGACACCGCCTGGTGGCGGGTGCTGCCCGAGATTTTTGGCGGCTCGGAGACGGCCAACGGCCTGGTGCAGGCACTGGTGCATGGCCGCAAATGGCTGCTGATCGGGCTCGCGGGGCTGGTCATCGCCGCAGCCGGGCTGGCGCATCCGCCCGGCAAGACGCAAGCCAACTGGTTGCTGGCCGGCGGTCTGACCGGATTCCTGGGTCTGCTGGTCATCGGCTTTGCCATTGGCGCGAAGGGCTGGTCATTTGCTGTCCTGAACACCCGGTGGGGCGAACTGGCGGTGAACCAGTTCGGCATCGGCATCGGTGCGTTTGTGGTGCTGCTGGCGCTGCTGATGCTGACGGCCTTCGGCGTGGCCCGGCGCGGCTACTTTCGCGGTGAGCTGTTTGTTTCGGCCGCTGTACTCGGTTGCTCGATGCTGTTGCTGTTGTTCATCGCGTTTCCGGTCACCAAGGCGCTTTACGGCGCTTTCCTGGACGACGCGGGGCACTGGTCGATCTCTGCCATAGGCGCACGCATCGGCAACGAACGGGTCTGGGGGCTGGGTTGCCTGGCCGGTGGCGTGCGCTGCGGCGTGGCCTGGAACACCCTGTTTCTGGCGCTGATGACGGCCACCGGCACCACCGTGCTGGGCACCATGATGGCGCTGATGGCCGAGCGCAGCGCCGGTCCGCGCATGCAGACGCCGCTGCGGGTGATTGCGTTGCTGCCGATCATCACGCCACCCTTTGTGGTCGGACTGGGGCTGATCCTGCTGTTCGGCCGCGCGGGGGTTGTGAACCAGTTGCTGGAATACCTTTTCGGCATCCCGCCGACACGCTGGTTTTACGGCTTGCTGGGCATCTGGATCGCGCAGATGTTTGCCTTCACGCCGATTGCCTTCATGATCATGCGTGGCGTGGTGCAAGGCGTTGCGCCCAGCATGGAAGAAGCCGCGCAGACGCTGCGGGCCAGCCGCCGGCAGACCTTTTTCACCATCACGCTGCCACTGCTCAAGCCCGGTCTGGCCAACGCCTTTCTGGTGGGATTCATCGAAAGCATGGCAGATTTCGGCAACCCGGTTGTGGTGGGCGGCCAGTATTCGGTGCTGTCCACCGACATCTTCTTTGCCATTGTCGGCGCGCAATACGACCAGGGCCGGGCCGCCTCGCTGGCGCTGATCCTGACGGCGTTTGCGCTGCTGGTCTTCGGCTTGCAGCGTGCGCTGCTGGGCAAACAGAGTTACACCACCGTCAGCGGCAAGGGCGATGCCGGCGTTTCCATGCCGCTTCCGCAAGGTCTGCGCACCGCACTGAAGTCCGTGGTGCTGCCGTGGCTGGCCTTCACCGTGGTGGTGTACCTGTTCGCGTTTGCCGGCGGCTTTGTGCAGACGTGGGGGCGTGACTACACCTTTACGCTGGCGCATTTCAAAACCGCCTTCGGGCTGGAATGGGGCGCCTTCGGTCTGGTCTGGGCGGGCACGGCATGGAACTCGCTGTTCACCACCCTGAAGCTCGCCGCCATCGCCGCGCCGATGACGGCGGCCACGGGTCTGCTGATCGCGTGGTTGCTGGCCCGCATCGAGTTCGGTGGCAAGGGCGGGTTTGAATTTGTGGCGCTGCTGGCGTTTGCGATACCGGGCACGGTGCTGGGTGTGAGCTATATCCTGGCCTTCAACGTGCCGCCGGTCGAACTCACCGGCACCGGGCTCATCATCATCCTGTGCTTCATGTTCCGCAACCTGCCGGTGGGTGTGCGCGCTGGCACGGCGGCGTTCAAGCAACTGGACAAGTCGCTGGACGAAGCGTCGATGATGCTGCGGGCGTCCACCTTGCAGACCCTGCTCCACGTGGTGCTGCCCCTGCTGAAGCCGGCACTGGTGGCGGCACTCGTCTACAGCTTCGTGCGCGCAATGACCACGGTGAGCGCCGTGATCTTTCTGGTCACGGCAGAAAACGAGCTTGCGACGACCTACATCATCGGCCGCGTCGGCAACGGTGACTACGGTGTCGCCCTGGCGTACTGCACGGTGCTGATCGTGCTGATGTCGCTGGCCATTGCGCTGATTCAATCCCTCGTCGGCGAGCGCAAGCTGGGACGTCGGCACACGATGACCGGCCCCAAGCTCACGCTGACCCACTGAACGTCGACCGGACCCGGACAAACCCATCACCATGAAACCAGCTGGCGTCGAATTCCGCAACATTTCCAAACGCTACGGGACAAAGCCGACCGCGCCACTGGTGGTACGCGACATCAGCTTTGCCATCGAAAAAGGCACGCTGACCACCATCCTGGGTCCGTCGGGTTGTGGCAAGACTACGGTGCTGCGCATGATTGCCGGTCTCGAATCGCCCACCGCGGGTGCAGTGTTGATGGACGGGCAAGACGTCTCCACCCTGGGCCCGGCCGATCGCAACGTCAGCATGATGTTCCAGAGCTACGCCCTCTTTCCGCACATGGACGTGCTGGGCAACGTGATGTATGGCCTGAACATGTCGGGCGTCGAAAAAAGCAGTGCATTGAGCCGGGCGCGCGAGGCGTTGGCCAATACCGGGCTGGTGGGGTACGACGATCGCCTGCCCAGCGAACTGTCGGGCGGGCAGCAGCAACGGGTAGCGCTGGCGCGGGCACTGGTGCTGGAGCCGGCGGTGCTGCTGTTCGATGAGCCGCTGAGCAACCTGGATGCCCGGCTGCGCCGCGAGATGCGCGAGGAAATCCGTTCGCTGCAGCAGCGCCTGGGCCTCACCGTGGCTTACGTCACGCACGACCAGAGCGAAGCGCTGGCGGTGAGCGACCAAATCATCGTGATGAACGATGGCGGCATCGCACAGCGGGGCTCGCCGAAAGACCTCTATGAGCATCCGCAAACCGAATTCGTCGCCGGCTTCATGGGCGAAGCCATGCTGTTTTCCAGCGCCGTGCAGGCGGATGGCCGGGTGCCGCTGGGCAGTCTGATGCTGCAGCCGCGTGGGGCCATGCAGCCGGGCCCGGTGAAAGTGGCCGTGCGGCCCGAGGCCTGGCACATTCAACGTGGCGGCGATGGCGTCGCGGCGAAACTGGTGAAGCTGGCCTATCTGGGCAGTTTCTACGAGTACACCTTTGACACCCCGCTGGGCAGCGTGTTCGTGGTGTCGCGCGACCTGCTGGACGTGCTGGAGCCGGGCTGCACGGTTGCCCTGACGCTGGCCGGTCACGGCGTGTCTATCGTCCCCGCCGCCTGAGCCAGCGGTAACGTGACCGTACCTCGCGACGGACGGCGGCGGGATAATCGGGCCATGACTACTGCAAACCAGCTCCAGGCCCTCAAGAAATTCACCACCGTGGTCGCCGACACCGGCGACTTCAGGCAGATCGCCGCGTATGCCCCGCAGGATGCCACGACGAACCCGTCGCTGATCCTGAAAGCGGTGCAGAAACCCGAGTACGCTCCGCTGCTCGCCGATACGGTTGCCGCGCACCGGGGCAAGCCGCTGGACGAGGTGATGGACCACCTGCTGGTGCGGTTCGGCGTCGAGATCCTGTCGCTGATTCCCGGCCGTGTGTCGACCGAGGTGGATGCCCGGTTGAGCTTCGATACCGCCGCAACCGTGGCGCGGGCGGTGCGCATCATCGACCTGTATCGCGCCCAGGGCATCGATGCCGGCCGCGTGCTGATCAAGATTGCCTCCACCTGGGAAGGCATCCAGGCAGCGGCCGAATTGGAGCGTTGTGGCATCCATACCAACCTGACGCTGCTTTTTTCTTTCTGCCAGGCCGTCGCCTGCGGCCAGGCGCGGGTGCAGCTCATCTCGCCCTTTGTCGGTCGCATCTACGACTGGTACAAGAAGTCGGCCGGTGCGTCGTGGGACGAACAGGGCAGTTCCGGTGTGAACGATCCCGGCGTGCGCTCGGTGCGGCAGATCTACAACCACTACAAGAAGTTCGGCATTGCCACCGAGGTGATGGGCGCGAGCTTTCGCAACCTGGGGCAGATTACCGCGCTGGCCGGCTGCGACCTGCTGACCATCTCGCCCGAACTGCTGTCCGAACTGGCCGCCAGCGACGCACCTTTGCCGCGTCAGCTTGACGCCGAAGCTGCGCAGGCGATGGATCTGCCGACGGTGAGCTATGACGAAGCCGGTTTCCGCTTTGCGCTCAACGAAGACGCCATGGCGACGGAGAAACTGGCCGAAGGCATTCGGGCCTTCTGCGCCGACACGCTCAAGCTCGAAAAGCTGATGCTGGCAGCCTGACATGGCTGCGGCTCACCCCATCTGGCAGACCCGGCCGCGCGGCGACCAGACCTCGGTCTGGCCACGGCTTCGCGATCACTTTGCGAAATCGGGTGCCGGCTTGGACCTGCGGCAGGCCTTTGCCGCCGACGCCCGCCGTTTCGAACGCTTCAGCCAGAGCGCCCCGTACATATTTGGCGATCTGTCCAAGAACCGGATCGACGCGGTCACCGAGCAACTGCTGCTGGAACTGGCCGCCGAGTGCCGCATCAAGGCGCACCGGGACGCCATGTTTGCCGGTGAGCCGATCAACACCACCGAAGGGCGGGCCGTGCTGCATACGCTGCTGCGTGCGCCGCGTGAACCCGGTCCTGCCACCGGGCCGGACAAGCTGGCGGCGCAGCGCGCGCAGGTACACGAAACGCTGGACGCGATGCTGGCCTTTGCCGAATCGGTGCGGGCCGACGCAACCATCACCGACATCGTCAATATCGGCATCGGCGGCTCGGACCTGGGGCCGCAGATGGCGGTGCAGGCGCTGGACGCGTTTGCCATCCCCGGCAAGCGCCTGCACTTTGTCAGCAATGTCGACGGGCACGAGCTGGCCGCCACCCTGCGGCATCTGCAAGCGCGCAGCACGCTGTTCCTGATCGCGTCCAAGACCTTCACCACCATCGAGACCATGACCAACGCGCGCTCGGCCAGACACTGGTTCGAGTCGCAGGCAGGCATCGGCCGTGCCGATGTCGCGCGCCACTTCGTCGGCCTGACGACCAACCTGGCGGCGGCGCAGGAATTCGGCATCCACACCACCTTCGGTTTCTGGGACTGGGTGGGCGGGCGGTATTCGGTGTGGTCGGCCATCGGCCTGCCGCTGGCCATTGCCATCGGTGCCGAAGGTTTCCGCGCCTTTCTGGCGGGCGCACACCAGATGGACAGGCACTTCTGCACCGCACCGCTGTCCGCCAACCTGCCGGTCCGGCTGGGCCTGCTGGACGTCTGGTACCGCAATTTCCACGGTTTCAGCAGTCGCTGCGTCGCGCCGTATCACAGTGCCCTGCGCCGGTACCCGGCGTATCTGCAGCAACTGGAGATGGAGAGCAACGGCAAGCGGGTGGGGCTGGACGGTCAGCCGCTGGCCGCCGGCACGTCGCCGGTGATCTGGGGCGAGCCCGGCACCAACGGCCAGCACGCCTATTTCCAGATGCTGCATCAGGGAACGGACGTGGTCCCGGTGGAGTTTGTCACCGTCGCGCGGGCCCGCCACGACCTGCCTGGCCATCAGTCGATGTTGCTCGCCAACGCGCTGGCACAGGCCCAGGCGCTGATGCAGGGGAAAGCTGATTCGGGCGGGCATCGCAACTTTCCCGGCAACCGTCCCAGCACTTTCCTGCTGCTCGATGACCTGACGCCGCAAAGCTTTGGCGCGCTGATTGCGCTGCAGGAGCATCGCGTCTTTGTCAGCGGCTCGGTCTGGGGCCTGAACAGTTTTGACCAGTGGGGGGTCGAATTGGGCAAGGTGCTGGCCAAGGATATCGAGCCGCGACTGGCCAGTGGCGCCGGCGCCGGACTGGACGCTTCGACGGCGGGACTGCTGGCCAGAATCCGGGCGGATTATTGACAATATCTGGCAAAATCCAGCGTGAAACCGTGATTTTTTGCTATTGAATTGTGTGTCTCCCGTTCCAGAAAAACAATCCGATTCCGTCAGGCAGGCATGAAGTCGCACCTTGTGAGAAAGAAATTGCACAGTTCATGGATGCTGCCGCTGGGGCTTCTGGCCGGCAACGCGCTGGCGCAGGACGCAGCTCCGGCTGAGCCCTTGGCGGCCAACAAGATTTCGCTGTCGGTCAGCCCTTATGTCCAGCACTTCAATCTGGAAAAGGATTACGAAAAGGTCTGGCTGGTCGGGCTGGAGCGTGAACACCCGGATGGCAGGCTCGACGGCATCGCCGTTTTTCGCAATTCGTTTGCGCAACCCTGTCTGTACTTCTTTCCGTTCGGCAAGGTCTACCACGGGATTCTGGGTGTCGAGCCCTTGTCGTTCAAGTGGACCGCCGGCCTGCTCTATGGGTACGTCGGCGAGTACCAGGACCGGGTGCCGCTGAATTACAAGGGGTTTTCACCCGGTGTCAACGTCGCGCTGGCCTGGCAGTTTTCGCCCGAGTGGTCGGGCCAGATGACACTGGCCGGGTCTTTTCTGATGTTTCAGCTGAACCTTCGGCTCAAATAGGGACCGGCTGGCCAGCGAAGGCCGGTGGCTGGAACAGAGAAACGCACACCCTCCGACCGCCCAACAAAAAACCCCGCAAGGTGCGATACCTGCGGGGTTTTTTGCTTTGCGGTGGTATCCGGCAGCCGGGCCCTTGCCCTTGCTGCCGGAAACCGGCGCAGGCCGGCTGCTTACATGCCCATGCCGCCCATGCCGCCCATGCCACCCATGTCGCCGCCGCCCATGCCGCCCATGCCACCGGCAGCCTCATCCTTCGGCGCTTCGGCGATCATGCACTCGGTCGTCAGCATCAGCGACGCGACGGACGCGGCGTTCTGCAGCGCGGTGCGAGTCACCTTGGTCGGATCCAGGATGCCCATCTCGATCATGTCGCCGTAGGTGTCGTTGGCGGCGTTGAAGCCGTAGTTGCCCTTGCCGGCCAGCACCGCGTTGACCACCACCGAGGCTTCGCCGCCGGCGTTGTACACGATCTCGCGCAGCGGCGACTCGATGGCCTTGAGCACCAGCGCAATGCCATGGTCCTGGTCCGAGTTGTCGCCCTTGATGGCGCCGGCCGCCTGTTTGGCGCGCAGCAGCGCAACGCCGCCACCGGCCACGATGCCTTCTTCCACGGCAGCGCGGGTAGCGTGCAGGGCGTCTTCAACGCGGGCCTTCTTCTCTTTCATCTCGACTTCGGTGGCAGCGCCAACCTTGATCACGGCCACACCGCCGGCCAGCTTGGCCACGCGTTCCTGCAGCTTCTCGCGGTCGTAGTCGCTGGTGGCTTCTTCGATCTGCACGCGAATCTGCTTGACGCGCGCTTCGATGTCAGCAGCGGCGCCAGCGCCGTCGATGATGATGGTGTTTTCCTTGCCCACTTCAATGCGCTTGGCAGAGCCGAGGTCGGCCAGCGTCACTTTTTCGAGCGTCAGACCCACTTCTTCAGCGATGACCTTGCCGCCCGTCAGAATGGCGATGTCTTCCAGCATGGCCTTGCGACGGTCGCCGAAGCCCGGTGCCTTGACGGCCACAACCTTCAGGATGCCGCGAATGGTGTTGACCACCAGCGTTGCCAGGGCTTCGCCTTCGACATCTTCGGCAATGATCAGCAGCGGACGGCCCGACTTGGCCACGGCTTCCAGCGTGGGCAGCAGGTCACGGATGTTGCTGATCTTCTTGTCGTACAGCAGCACGAAGGGGTTGTCCAGCAACGAAGCCTGCTTCTCGGGGTTGTTGATGAAATAGGGCGACAGGTAGCCGCGGTCGAACTGCATGCCTTCGACGACTTCCAGTTCGCTGTCCAGAGACTTGCCGTCTTCCACGGTGATCACGCCTTCCTTGCCGACCTTGTCCATCGCATCAGCAATGATCTTGCCGATGGTCTCGTCGCTGTTGGCCGAAATCGAGCCAACCTGGGCGATTTCCTTGGACGTGGTGGTGGCTTTGGAGGCCTTCTTCAGCTCGGCGACCAGTGCGGTGACCGCCTTGTCGATGCCGCGCTTCAGGTCCATCGGGTTCATGCCGGCGGCCACGTACTTCATGCCCTCGCGCACGATGGCCTGAGCCAGCACGGTAGCGGTGGTGGTGCCATCACCAGCGATGTCAGAGGTCTTGGAAGCAACTTCCTTGACCATCTGTGCGCCCATGTTCTGGAGCTTGTCTTTCAGCTCGATTTCCTTGGCCACTGACACACCGTCCTTGGTCACGGTGGGGGCGCCGAACGAGCGCTCCAGCACCACGTTGCGGCCTTTCGGGCCCAGGGTGACTTTGACGGCGTTGGCCAGGATGTTCACACCCTCGACCATGCGTGCGCGGGCTTCGCCGCCGAAAATGACGTCTTTTGCTGCCATGTTTAATTCTCCGGATTCAATTGGTAAATAGGATTTGTGGGCGCTGAGAAATTACTTCTCGACGACTGCAAACAAATCATCTTCTTTCATGACCAGCAGCTCGTCGCCATCGACCTTGACGGTCTGGCCGCTGTACTTGCCGAACAGCACACGGTCGCCGACCTTCACGGTCAGGGCGGTCAGTTCGCCCTTGTCGTTGCGCTTGCCCGGGCCGACGGCCAGCACTTCACCCTGATCGGGCTTTTCAGCGGCGCTGTCGGGAATCACGATGCCAGAGGCGGTCTTGGTTTCGTTTTCGACGCGCTTGACGATCACGCGGTCTGCGAGAGGACGAAGTTTCATGGGATCTCCTTGAGTTTGAAACGGAAAGAAGTCATCAAAAAGCGCCGACTCCAACCTGTGAAGTTAGCGCTCGTTAACTTGTGGGAGCGAGATGTTAGCACTCAACTCCTACGAGTGCTAATGATAAAGGCATTTGACGGAATTTCAAGTGGCGACACGCAGGCGAGCGTGCAAAGCGCCGGGATTGCCGGTTTCGATCGGTTGATTGACGATCGGTGCTCCACCGTACAGTCGGCAATCCCGGGGATGCACATCCTTACCGTTGTCGCGACCAGTTTGGCTGAGTTGACCTGTGTCATATCCCGGACCCGCGCGCGAAGCGTATTCTGTGCTCAGAAATTGGCCCGAAAGTCAGGGGTGTACCGTTGTCAGAGAGCGGAGAAATTGCAGATTCAAATCCAAAGCGGCTGCAGGGGTCCGCATGTTCGGCTGGGGAAGCATGAATGACATGACTCCAGGCAAACTCGATGCCGACGCGTCCGATGTGGGCAAGGTCGTGTCGGTGCGGGGCAGCGTTGTAGACGTACGGTTTGCGGGAGATTTGCCGTCGATCCACACCGTGCTGCACGCCGATAACGGGCGCATCGTGCTGGAAGTGCTCGCCCAGCGCGACGCGCGTCATGTCCGTGCGATAGCCCTGACGCCGACGCAAGGCCTGGCGCGCGGCATGCCGGTGCTGAACACGGGTGCATCCCTGCAGGCGCCAGTCGGCAAAGCCATTCTGTCGCGCATGTTCGACGTGTTTGGCCGTGCCATCGACCGCCTGCCCGCACCCGCCGACGTGCGGTGGCGTTCCGTGCACCGGGCGCCGCCACCGCTGGCCAGGCGTTCGACCCAGTCCGAAATCTTCGAAACGGGCATCAAGGTGATTGACGTCCTGCTGCCGCTGGAGCGCGGCGGTAACGCCGGGCTTTTTGGCGGCGCCGGCGTGGGCAAAACCGTGCTGCTGACGGAAATGATTCACAACATGGTCGGGCATCAGGAGGGGGTCAGCATTTTCTGTGGCATCGGCGAGCGTTGCCGTGAGGGCGAAGAGTTGTACCGCGACATGGAGGCGGCCGGCGTGCTGCCCGATATGGTGATGATCTTCGGCCAGATGAACGAGCCACCCGGCAGCCGCTTTCGGGTCGGTCACGCTGCGCTGACCATGGCCGAGTATTTCCGGGACGACGAGCACCGCGACGTGCTGCTGCTGGTCGACAACATCTTCCGGTTCATCCAGGCCGGTTCGGAGGTGTCGGCGCTGATGGGGCAGATGCCGTCCCGGCTGGGTTATCAGCCCACGATGGGCACCGAACTGTCAGCGCTGGAAGAGCGCATTGCCAACACCGATACCGGCGCCATCACATCCATTCAAGCCGTGTATGTGCCAGCTGACGACTTTACCGATCCGGCAGCCGTGCACACCTTCTCGCACCTTTCTGCGTCCATCGTGCTCTCGCGCAAACGTGCCAGCGAAGGCCTGTATCCCGCGATCGACCCGCTGCAATCGAGTTCCAAGATGGCCACGCCAGGGATTGTGGGCGAGCGCCACTACGCGCTGGCCCAGGAAATCCGGCGCACGCTGGCCCAGTACGCCCAGCTCAAGGACATCATTGCGATGCTGGGCCTGGAGCAGCTGTCACAGGAGGACCGCAACGTGGTCGGTCGCGCGCGCCGGCTGGAGCGCTTTCTGACCCAGCCCTTTTTCACCACCGAGCAGTTCAGTGGCATCCCGGGCAAACTGGTCAGCCTCGAAGACGCCCTGACAGGTTGTGAGCGTATCCTGCGTGATGAATTCAAGGACGTCCCGGAGCATGCGCTCTACATGATCGGGACGATTGACGAAGCCACGGCCAAACAGGCGGCAGACTCCCGTGAAACTTGAGATTCTTCTGCCCTTCAAGGTGTTCTGCGAGAAAGCAGACGTCTTGCGGATCGTCGCGGAAACCCGGGCAGGCTCGTTCGGCTTGCTGCCTAACCGGCGTGATTGCGTGGCGGCGCTGATGCCGGGCATCCTGACCTATGAAACGGCTGCAGACGGGGAAGTCTTTGTTGCGGTCGACGGCGGTGTGCTGGTGAAGACCGGATCGCAGGTGCTGGTTTCCGTGCGTCGGGCCATTGCGGGTGTGGACCTTGGCCAGTTGCAGCAGGCGGTGGAGCGGGAATTTCTGGCACTGGACGAGCGCGAGCAGAACGTGCGTTCGGTCCTGGCCAAGCTGGAGACCGGGTTTCTGCGTCGCTTTGCGACTTTTCAACATGACTGAACAATCCGGGAACGACTCGAAAGCCGAACCCAGCCTGGCCGATCAGGTGGGGGTCAAGGCGGCGCGCAAGCTCAAGGCCCAGCGCAACACCACACCGGGCGTGTGGTTCGGACTGGGCCTGATGGGCGTCGTCGGCTGGTCGGTGGTGGTGCCCACGCTGCTGGGTGCTGCGCTGGGGCTCTGGCTGGACCGCCACTACCCCGGCGGGCGCAGCTGGACACTGGCCTTGCTGGTGGCCGGGCTGACGCTGGGCTGCCTGAACGCCTGGCACTGGGTGAGCAAGGAAGATCGCGCGATGCGGGAGGAGCGGGGCAATGGTGATGAATGACACGCTGGCCCTGGTACTGGCGGGGATCGCGGGCGGCGCGCTTGGCATCTTTTTTTTCGGCGGCCTGTGGTGGACCGTCCGGAAGACTCTCGCATCCGGCAGGCCGGCGCTGTGGGTGTTTGGCAGCCTGTTGTTGAGGATGGGCGTGACCCTGGTCGGCTTCTATTGGGTTTCGGGCGGCGACTGGCAGCGGATGCTCGCTTGTCTGGTCGGCTTTGTGGTGGCGCGCCAGCTCGTGAAGCAGCTGACTCGTGTGCCTGAGATTGACCCGATGCACCCGTCACAGGAGGCCAGTCATGCGCCTTAGCCCCGATGAAATCATCCTCTGGCAGTACGGGTTCTTCAAGATCAACGCCACCATCGCGACCACCTGGGCGCTGATGCTCCTGCTGGTGGTGGGCTCAGGACTCATCACGCGCCGTCTTTCCAGAGACCTTGACCGGACACGCTGGCAGAACATGCTGGAGATCGTCGTCACCGGTATCGAGAAGCAGATCCAAGAGGTCGGCCTGCGCCATCCGCGCAAATACATCGGCTTTCTGGGAACACTTTTTCTGTTTGTCGCCATGGCCAGCCTGTGCACCGTCATTCCCGGCTACGAGCCGCCGACCGGGTCACTGTCAACCACGGCAGCGCTGGCCCTGTGTGTGATGGTGGCCGTGCCGCTGTTCGGCATCGAGGACCAGGGCCTGGGCGGATACCTCAAGTCCTACATTGAGCCCACCGTCATCATGCTGCCGTTCAACATCATCAGCGAAATCTCGCGCACGCTGGCGCTGGCCGTGCGCCTGTTTGGCAACATGATGAGCGGGGCCATGATCATCGGCATTCTGGTGAGCATCACGCCCTTCCTCTTTCCGATCGTCATGACTTTGCTGGGGCTGCTCACCGGGATGGTGCAGGCCTATATCTTCAGCATCCTTGCGGCGGTTTACATCGTCGCGGCCACCCATGTGCGCAAACCCGAAACGCAGCAGGCGCCTTCAAATCAACCGTAACCATGTATGAAAGACTCGCTATGGACAGCATGACAATCATCGCAGTGGCATCCATCGTCATTGCCGGCCTCACGACGGGGTTCGGGTGCATGGGGCCCGCATTCGCTGAAGGGCGTGCCGTCGCGACGGCACTCACCGCACTGGCGCAGCAGCCCGACGCCTCGGCCACCATCACCCGCACGCTGTTTGTCGGCCTGGCGATGATTGAATCCACCGCGATCTACTGCTTCGTGGTCTCGATGATCCTGATTTTTTCCAACCCGTTCTGGAATCACGCCATCGCGCTGGCTGCCGGGAAGTAAGCCGTGCTGATCGACTGGTTCACCGTTGGGGCGCAGGCGCTCAATTTTCTGGTCCTGGTGTGGCTGATGAAGCGCTTTCTCTACAAGCCCGTCCTCGACGCCATTGACGCGCGGGAGAAGCGGATCGCGTTGGCGCTGGCCGACGCGGCCTTGAAACAGGCAGCCGCTCAAAAGGAGCGTGACGAGTTCCAGAAAAAGAACGATGACATTGACCGCCAACGTGACCAGTGGCTCGCACAGGCCAAGGATGAAGCCAGGGCCGAGCGCCAACGCCTGATCGACGAAGCGCGAACAGTGGCCGAAACCTTGCGCGCCAAGAAGCTGGATGCGTTGACCGCTGAATTGCAAACCCTGCATCAGGACATTGCCCGCCGCAGCCGCGAGGAGGTCTTTGCCGTCGCAAGGAAAGTGCTGGCCGATCTGGCCGGAATGACGCTTGAAGCGCGCATGAGCGAAGTTTTTGCCCGGCGCCTGCGAGCGCTGGACGATGCAGCAAAGGCGGGCCTGGCCCAGGCGCTGAAAACAGCGTCCGGTCCGGTGAACGTGCGCAGTACCTTTGAACTGACCGCCGAGCAGCGGGCTGCCGTCAAACGCGCGCTCGACGAAACCTTTTCAGACGACATCCGGATTCAGTTCGACACCACGCCGGACCTGGTCGGCGGTATCGAGCTCACGGCAAACGGCTGGCAGCTTGCCTGGAATATCGCGGACTATCTGGCGTCGCTGGAGCAAAGCGTCGACGATCTGGTCAGGGAGCAATCCGAACGGCAAGTCCAGACTGCTGCCCCTGAGACCGCCCGATGAACGTGCAATCAGACACCCTGCAAAGCGTCCTGGACGGCAGCTTCGAGGGCCTGAGCCAGGGGCGCGAAACGGTCAGGGCGACACTGACACCACAAGAGGTGGGCGCCGTCACCAGCGTATCCACCGGCATCGCCATGGTGTCCGGTCTGCCTGGCGTGGGCTTTGACGAGCTGGTGAAGTTTCCGGGCAATGTGTTCGGCATTGCCTTCAATGTCGACGAAGCCGAAGTCGGCGTGGTGCTGCTGGGCGACTACGCGCGCCTGCAGGCCGGTGACCGCGTCGAGCGCACCGGCCGGGTGATGGACATCCTCGTGGGCGACGGCTTGCTGGGCCGGGTGATCGACCCGCTGGGTCGCCCGCTCGATGGACAGGGGCCGGTGGCCGGCGGCAAGCGATTGCCGATCGAACGCCCCGCGGCGCCCATCATGGAGCGTGCGCCGGTGACCGTACCGCTGCAGACCGGGCTGAAGGTGGTCGATGCGCTGATCCCGATCGGTCGCGGTCAGCGCGAACTGATCCTGGGCGACCGGCAGACCGGCAAGACCACGATTGCCATTGACACCATCCTCAACCAGCGGGGCCAGGACGTGGTCTGCGTCTACTGTGCGATCGGACAGCGGGCCACCGCCGTGGCCAAAGCGATCGCCGTCCTGAAAGAACACGGTGCCCTGGCCTACACCGTCGTGATGGTGACCGAAGGCAATGACGCGCCGGGACTGGCCTATATCGCGCCCTACGCCGCCACCAGCCTGGCCGAGCACTTCATGGAGACGGGTCGCGATGTGCTGATCGTGTACGACGACCTCACGCAGCATGCCCGCGCCTACCGCGAGCTCTCCCTGCTGCTGCGCCGCCCGCCGGGGCGCGAGGCTTTTCCGGGCGACATCTTCTACATCCACTCGCGACTGCTGGAGCGGGCGACCCATCTGCGCAAGGAACGCGGCGGCGGCTCGCTCACCGCCCTGCCGATCATCGAGACGGAGGCGCAGAACATCTCGGCCTACATTCCGACCAACCTGATCTCGATTACCGACGGGCAGATCTACCTCTCGCCCTCGCTGTTCGAACTGGGCGTGCTGCCCGCCGTCGATGTCGGCAAATCCGTCTCCCGGGTAGGCGGCAAGGCCCAGCGCGCCTCCTACCGCGCCGTCGCGGGGGATCTCAAGCTTGCTTACGCGCAGTTCGAGGAACTCGAAACCTTTGCCCGATTCGGGGCCAGGCTGGACGAGGGCACCACCCGGATCATCGAGCATGGACGGCGCATTCGGGCCTGCCTGAAGCAACCCGAATCGGCGCCGGTGTCAGTCGCGGCACAGATTGCGGTGCTCACCGCGTTGAGCGAAAAGCTCTTCGACAGCGTGCCGCTTGAACGCATGCCGGCCGCCGAGCAGGCCGTTCGCGAGGCTGCCACCGCGCTGCCCGACGCGCTGCTGGCCCGATTTGAAACCGCCGACAGCCTGAGCGATGCCGATCGAAAGGCCATCGTCCAGGTCGCCCGCGCCGCGCTGGGCGGCTTTCAGGTCGGGGCAGCGCCCGAGGCCAGCGCGCCCGCCCCGTCACCGGCCCGGTCGGCCGGCACCTCGGCGCCATGAGCGACACGACGGCCACCCTGAACCGCAAGATCGGCACGGCCGGCGACCTGCAGTCGGTGGTGCGCACGATGAAGGCGGTGGCTGCATCCAGCATCAGCCAATACGAAAGCGCGGTGCGTGCCCTCGACGACTACGACCGGACCGTGCAACTCGGGCTGCTGGCGTGCCTGCGCGAAATGGCGCCGCCGCTGGCCCCGACACCCGCGCGGCGCGGTGATGCCGGCCCGCTGATTGCCGTGGTGTTTGGCTCCGACCAGGGTCTGGTCGGCCAGTTCAACGAAGTGATGGCCGACTTTGTCGTCCAGACGCTGGACGGTTTGCAGGCTCGAAAAACCGTCTGGTCGGTCGGTGAGCGGGTCCGCTCGCGGCTGGCAGAAACCGAACTGGCACCGGCAAAGGACTTCGTGCTTCCGGGGTCCATCGGTGCGATATCCGCGCTGGTCGGGCAAATCCTCACCGCGATCGAAACGCTGCGTGAGAAAGGCGAGATTGCACAGGTTGTCCTCTTTCACAACCGTCCCCATGCCGGAGCGATTTACAGCCCCGCCACGCAGCGGCTGCTGCCCTTGGACGATGTCTGGAGAAGCGAGCGCCTGGCCATGAACTGGCCGACCCGGAATCTGCCAGAGGTTATGAATGACGGAGCGGGGACCTTGCTGGCCTTCGTGCGGGAGTACCTGTTCGTTTCGATTTTCCGGGCCTGCGCCGAATCCCTCGCCAGCGAAAACGCCAGCCGGCTCGCCGCCATGCAGCGTGCGGAAAAAAACATCGACGAACTGCTCGATGACCTGAACCGCAGCTTTCACCGGCTGCGCCAGAGCGGCATCGACGAGGAACTGTTCGACGTGATTGCGGGCTTCGAGGCGATGAGCGGTGCTTGATGCGCGGGTAGCGGGCCCGATCGTGCTTTGATAATCATAGCATCAGACGTCCTTTTGACGCTGGGCTGATGCCAAAAAAACTGAAAATTTGCCGAATAACCGGTCAAGGGGTCCCCTGCGGAAATGAAGGGCAAAAGCATTGCCTTCACAATTCCGGCATGGCGCAGAAACGAAGCAGGCGGTTGAGCAGAACAGGTGGCAGCAAGCCCGGCGCGGGCGGGCGCTGGCGCGGCACACGGCTTTGGCAGCCGGCAGCAGCCTGCCCATGCTGACGCCCGCCCAGACCACGCGCCGCGCCACGCTGGCCATCATGGCTTTCTGGCTGGCGGTGATGGGCGTGCTCTATGTGGTGTTCGACCGCATGGAGCAGCGCCGCCAGATCGCGCAGATGCCGCTGATGAACGCCGGCGGCGAACTGGTGATCCAGCGCGGTCGCGACGGGCATTTCCGCCTGCCCGGAACGGTGAACGGCCGGCCGGTGCAGTTCCTGGTCGATACCGGCGCCTCGGTGGTGTCGGTCAGCGAAGCCTTTGCGCGAGACGCCGGCTTGAGCGGCGGCCAGCCCACCACCTTCCGCACCGCGAACGGCACGCGGCCCGGACGCATCGTCAGCGATGTGGCGGTCTCGGCCGGCGGTGCGCTTGTGCCCGCGGTGCGCGTGGGTGTGGGCCTGTCGGGCATGGGACCGAACGAGGCGCTGCTGGGACAGAGCTTTCTGTCGCGCTTCGAAGTGAACATCAACGGCCCGCAGATGATCATGCGGCCGCGCCAGCCATGACTGACAGTCCGACCGCCGGAACCGCTGCCGGTGACAACGTCGTCACCGAACTGGAGCGATCCGCCCTGCAGGCCTTCGACGATGTGGTGGCCGGCAGCGGCGATTTCCGCAGCCGGAGCGGCCAGCGGCGCATGGCGGCGCAGGTGGCGCGCACCTTCAGCCGGGCCACGCTGGGCAAGCCCGAGGACGATGACGAGGGCGAGCCCGAGCGCGCCATCGCCGTCATCCAGGCCGGCACCGGCGTGGGCAAGTCACTGGCCTATTGCGCGCCGGCCATTGCACTGGCACTCTCGCGCGGCACGCGGGTGCTGATCTCGACCGCCACGGTGGCGCTGCAGGAGCAGCTGGTCAACAAGGACCTGCCAGCGCTGGCCGCGCTGATGCCGCAGCCCTTCCGCTTTGCGCTGGCCAAGGGGCGCGGGCGCTATGTGTGCAAGCTCAAGCTCAACCGGCTGGTCGGTGGCGACGACGACGGTGACGAACTGTTTGCCGACGCGGACGAGAGCGACGGCGACGTCCGGCCCGGCGCCGCCCACACGCAGCAGGCGCGCATGCAGTTCTACGGCGATCTGGTGCACGGCCTGGCCAGCGGCCACTGGAATGGCGACCGCGACGCGCTGGCCGCGCCGCCCGACGCGGGCCTGTGGAGCCCCGTTGCCGCCGAGAGCCGGTCGTGTACCGGCCGCCACTGCCCGCTGTTCGGCGAATGCACCTATTACGAAAAGCGCAAGGAACTGGTGGGCGCGCAAGTCATTGTGGCCAACCACGATCTGCTGATGTCATCCATCGGCGCACGGCTGCTGCCCGAGCTGGACAACTGCCTGCTCGTACTCGACGAAGGGCACCGGCTGCCGGCCACCGCGCTGGAAAAATTCGCTTGCGCCATGGATTTGTCGCGCACCACCTGGCTGGACAAGCTGGCCTCGCACACCGTGCGCATCGGCGGGTTGCTGGCGGTGTCCGAGGCTGCCGACGCGCCCCGGCTGGCCAGCCAGATGCGCCAGACCCTGCTCGACTTGTCGCGGCTGGTGATGGACGTCTACGGCTCCGAGCTGAAGGAGCAGGCCGGCGCCTGGGGGCCGCCGCGCGCCCGTGCCGCGCAGGGCCGGCTGCCCGAGGCGCTGGACGAGCCGCTGCGCCTGCTGGCTGTCACCGCTGAATCGCTGATGGATACGGTCTCGGCGGTGGGCAAGGCGCTGCGCGCGGAAATCCGCGACAAGCCTGAGGAGGCGCGCCATCTGTCCACGCTGTACGCGCAGATCGGCATGCTGGCACCGCGCCTGGAAGAGACGCTGGCCGCGGCGCAACTGCTGGTGCACGAGCCCGCCGACGGCGAGGCGCCCGCCGCCAAATGGTTCACCTGCGCGGTGGTGGGCGACTTCATCGTCGTCAAGGCGCATGCCAGCCCGATCCTGCCGGGCGACACCTTGCGCACGCACGTGTGGTCGTCGGTGCGTGCAGCCGTCGTGACCTCGGCCACGCTCACCAGCTGCGGCGAGTTCGACTTCTTCCTGCGCGAGGCCGGCCTGCACGGCGACCCGGCCGTTACCGCCATCGAGGTCGAAAGCCCGTTCGACTTTGCCGCGCAGGGCCGCTTCATCACGTCCGAAACCGCTGCCGACCCCAAGGAGGCGGCGGCGTTCAATGCCGACGTGGCCAAGGCGCTGATCCGCGACATCGGCCAGGTGGAGCACGGCGCACTGGCGCTGTTCACCTCGCGCGAGCAATTGCGCGTGGCGGTGGAGGCGCTGCCCGCCAGCCTGCGCGACGTGGTGCTGGTGCAGACCGAGCTGCCGCGCACCGTGCTGCTCAAGCGCCACCGCGAGCGGGTGGAGGCGGGCGAGGTGTCGGTCATCTTCGGCATGCAGTCGTTCGGCGAAGGGCTGGACCTGCCCGGTGCGCTGTGCGAGAGCGTGTTCATCGCCAAGCTGCCGTTCTCGCCGCCTGACGACCCGGTGGGCGAAGCGCGCGCCGAATGGCTGCGTGCGGTGGGCCGCGACCCGTTCAATGAACTGGTGGTGCCGGCCACCGCGATGCGGCTGGCGCAGTGGGCCGGCCGGGCGATTCGCACCGAGACCGACAAGGCCTTTGTCTATTGCTACGACCGGCGCCTCACACGCACCGGTTACGGCAAGCGCCTGCTCAGGGGCCTGCCGCCGTTCACGCGGGTGCGCCACGACGCGCAGGGGCGCGTGGTGGGCTGAAGGTGTCCGGCGAAACCCGAGCCGCGGCGCTGCCGCTGCTGTATTCGTTCCGCCGCTGCCCTTACGCCATCCGCGCCCGCCTCGCGCTGCGCCAGGCCGGCGTGGCGGTGCAACTGCACGAGGTGTCGCTGCGCGAAAAGCCCGCCGCCATGCTGACGCTGTCACCCAAGGGCACGGTGCCGGTGCTGCAGTTGCCCGGTGGTACGGTTCTGGACGAAAGCCTGGACATCATGCTTTGGGCGCTCGCGCAGGCCGACCCGGACGGCTGGCTGGCAGGCGCGAAATCCGTCAATGCCGAAGCGAAGGCCCTGATTGCCCGCAATGACGGCCCGTTCAAGGCATTGCTGGACCGCTACAAGTACGCCAGTCGCTACCCGCAATTTCCGGCCGCACACTACCGTGACGAGGCCGTGGCGTTGCACCTGGCGCCGCTGGATGCGTTGCTGGCGGCGCAATCTGACGCGGCCAGACCGTGCCTGCTGGGTGCCCGTGTTTCGTTGGTTGACGCGGCCATCTTCCCGTTTGTGCGCCAGTTTGCGGCGGTGGATGCCGCCTGGTTCGCCACCGCGCCGCTGCCAGCCCTGCGCGCCTGGCTGCAACGCTGGCTGGACAGCGCGTTGTTTCAGGCGGTGATGGAAAAGCCGCCTGTCAGGGAGCGTTGACGCCGCGCCCCATGGCTGCCGCCCTTGACTAGGGCTTGAGCACGTCGCGCAGGAACCCGGCCGTTGCATAGCGCGCAGCCGGCAGGTTGATCAGCGTGTGCGGCGCGCCCGCAATCAGTACGATGGTCGCCTGCTTGTTGTCTTTCAGCGTGGCGCCGCAGTGGCCCAGCGCCGCCGGGTTGCCCAGCCAGCTGTTGGCGGGTGAGAAGAACGGATCGCTCAGGCTGATGATGTTGAGCACCGGGCGGTCCATCGGCAGTGCGGTGTCATGGGACTGGACAAAATAGTTGTTTTCACAACTCCAGGCAAACACCATGCGGCCGGCAAATTCGCTGCCCTTGTAGCGCGTCACGGCGGTGGCCCCTTCGCTGGTGCCGGCCAGCACCAAGCGTTTGGCGTCTGCCCACGGCGCGGCGCTGACCGCCGCGACGGCCAGCGAAATTTCGGACACACGCAGCGCGTGGATTTTCTCGTAGACATCCTTGGAGACGGGGGATTTGTAGGTGATGCGGTCGGGCAGCGCGAAGGAATCCGGCGCCACGCTGGCAATGCCCATCTCGGCCAGCCACTGCTGCCATTCGCCGATGGCCTTCAGGCCCAGACCCGAAGAACCGTGCAGGAAGACGACCACTGGCGCACGCTCGCGCACCTGCGCCGGAGCATCGCGTAGCAGGCCCTTGTAGATGGCGCCACCGGTCACGCTGACCGGCAGCACCAGGTGCGCGCCCTCCATCACCGCGCGGGCCGATTCGGCGGTGTGCACGGTCGCCGTTCCCTTGACTTCACCGGTGGGCGCCGTTTGCGCCCACGTGATCGGCGCGATCAGCGCCAGGGTCCATATCCACTTTTTCAACAACATCTCGGGTTCCTCCTGCGGGCACTGTAGGGGCGAAGTGTTGCAACGTCCAATGCATGATTGGGTTTTATTCATAATCACCGTGCATGAATCTGACCCAACGCCAGCTGCGCATGTTCGTCACCACGGCGGCCACAGGCAACATCTCCCGCGCCAGCGAGGCGCTGCACATCAGCCAGCCGGCGTTGACGCGGGCGTTGCATGCCTTTGAGCAGCAGATGGGCGCGCCGCTGTTTGCCCGCACCACGCGCAAGCTGGCGCTCACGCCCGAAGGCTTGCAGTTTCTGCCCACCGCGCAGCGGCTGCTGCACGATCTTGACGCCGCAGCGCAGGCCCTGCAGGCGCGCGCAACCGGCCTGCAGGGGCGGGTGACGCTGGCGGTGGGCAGCGCTTTTGGCGCCACCTTGCTGCCGGCGATGCTGGGGGCTTTCCGCAAGACGCATCCCGGTGTGCAGGTCAGCGTGCTGGACGACAACAGCGAAGGCATCACCCGCCGTGTCCGGCAGGCCGAGGTGGACCTCGGCATCGGCACACCCGTGGGCGACATCGGCGCGCTGGACTGCCAGCGCCTGCTCAGCGCGCAGCTGGGCCTGCTGGCCAACCCGGCGCACTTTCCGCTGAAAGCAAAAATGTCAGCCGCTGACGTGGCCCGGCTGCCACTGCTGAAGGAAGGGGCTGACACCAGCATCATGCAGGTGCTGCGCCTGCAGGGGTCGGCGGTGGTGGCGCAGATGGACAGTGGCATCGAGGTGTCGAGCCTGAGCATCCAGCTGGCGCTGGCGCGGGCCGGCGTGGGAGTGGCGGTGCTTTCGGCGCTGGGCGCTTCGCACCGCGACGCGCAGGGCCTGCGCTTCGTCCCGCTGCGGCCGCCGGCACAGCGTGAGCTGTTCCTGATGCGGCGGCGCGACAGGCCCGCCTCGGTGGCCGAACGGGCACTGGCGGCCGCCATCTGGCAGGGGCTCAGCGCAGAGGGGTTGCTGCCCGGTGTGCGGCTGGCGGCGGGGTCGAGTGACGACTAGGCAGGAAACGACCCGGCTGCCGTCAGCTCGTCGCCGCGTTGCGCGGGGTGGTGTCTACCCGGCTGCCAGAACCAGTTGGCCCGTTGCGCCTGTGCCGGGCCGTACCCGGATCTCCACGTCGTAGCCCAGCCCGGTCAGGCAGTCCATCAACTTGCGTTCAGACAGGTTGGAGAAATCGCCGCGCATCATGGCGGACACCTTGGGCTGCGTAATGCCCATGCGCCCGGCGGCTTGCTGCTGTGTCAGGCCCTGTTCGCGGATGATTTTTCGGATTTCGATGAGCAGCCCGGTCTTGATGCGCAGCTTTTCAGCATCCGGCAAGCCCAAATCGGCGTAGATGTTGCCGCTGCCGCGCAGCACTTCGGTGCCGTCACCGTTTCTTTTTTCCATCCTGCAACTCCTTTGCAAACGCCGCCGCCACGGCAAGCCTGGCGCGGATGATGTCCATGTCCTCCTGCGGTGTGGCGATGCCGCGATGACTCCTCTTCTGAAGCAGTGAAGCACAAACGCCGCCTCAGGAAACCGGACCGTATAGACCGCGCGCCAGGTGCCGCCGACATGGTTCTCCACCACCTCCAGCACGCCGGCGTTGCCCAATCACTTGAGGATTTTGGCCGCGTCATGCCGGTCGCCCGCTTGAGCCAGTGACAAAGCGTAGCCAAAGAAGCGGCGAACTTCGATGGGCAACGCCATCAAGTCCCTGTAGCTGCTGCCGACCCATTCAATCGGGCGCTTCTGCGCAGACAGGGCTGGAATATACCATAAAAGAGATAATTCAGAGGCTGGCATCCGCAGTCGAAGTGTTCTGCCTTGACGCCGAAGGCCAGCGAATTATACTGGCTATACATACAGTATTTATCAACTTCCACAACCCGTCTCTGTCCCGCTCCCCCCTGTTCCTCTCTCTTGCTGTCCACCGCTTTTCCCGCCCCCGCGCCATGCCCTCCCTTGCCCCGCTTTCTGCTGTTGCCGCCGCGCCCGCGCTGCACGGGCCGGGGGTGTGGCGGGCGACCGAACTGGCGGGTGGCGCCGGCCCGACCGTGCCCACCGGCCATGCCGTGCTGGACGCCGCACTGCCCGGCGGCGGCTGGCCGGTGGGCGCGCTGGTCGAGCTGCTGCAGGCGCAGCCGGGGCAGGGCGAATGGCGGCTGTTGCTGCCGGCACTGATGGTTGATCGGGCCGGCGGTCCCGGCGGCGCGCAGGTGCTGGTGGGCGCGCCGCACGCACCCTTTCTGCCGGGTCTGGTGGCGCAGGGGCTGCAAACGACCCGTCTGCTGCAGGTGCGGGCCGACGCGCCTGCAGCCCGCGTCTGGGCCTGCGAGCAGGCGCTGCGCTGCGCCGGCGTGAGCGCCGTGCTGGCCTGGCTGCCACAGGTGCGGCCCGAGCAGTTGCGCCGCCTGCAGATGGCGGCGCAGGCGCACCGCAAGCTGCTGTTCGTGATGCGGCCGCTGGCCGCGCAGCATGAAGCCTCGCCCGCCGCGCTGCGGCTGCAGGTGCAGGAGCAAGGACCGCCCGATGACGACGCGCTGGTGCTGCACATCCTCAAGCGCCGCGGGCCGCCGCTGGCCGCGCCGCTGCGGCTGCCGGCCCGCCCCGCGCGGCTGCAGGCGCTGCTGACTGCCAGCCGCCATCAGGCCGGGCGCCGCCGGGCGGTGGCCGACGCCATGCTGACCCGGCCGGTCGTCCCGGCGGCCCCGTTGGTCGCCGTGCCGGTCGGCGGCGCGGTTCCCGCAACCCTTCCTGCCGGCGCGACTGCCCGGCCCGTCGCGGTTTGACCGGTCACCGCCATGCACTGGATCGCCCTGCAGCCTGCGCTGCCCGATGAGCCGACGCCGCCAGGTGCGGCACAGCCCGCTCGCCCGTCTGCCGCTGCACCGTCAGCCCAACCGCTGCCAGACACCACGCAGCCAGAAGTCACGCCACCCGATGCCACGCTGCTCGCCTGGCGGGCATTGCAGTTCACGCCGCGCGTGGCACTGGCCGACGGCGCGGTGCTGATGGAGATCGCCGCCAGCGAGCGCCTGTTCGGGGGAGGGCGGGCACTCCTGCAGCAGTTTTTTGAACAAATTCCGGCCTATTCCAGCGTCAGATGGTCTTATGGTGCTACTTCATTGATAGCTATCGGGCGTCTCTGGCAGAGCCTGCAGGTGCCTCTTGCGCAGTCCGCGCCGCCGGCGCCCCGCCGGCACAGCGCGGCTGGCCCGTCAGCTCCAGCCCTCATCGCCCCCCGCAAGCTCACGCCCCCGGCGCAGCTGCCGCTGGCCGCGCTGGCCGCCGCACGGCCGCATCTCGCCACGCTGGAGCGTCTGGGCTGCCGCAACTGGGGCGATCTGCGGGCGCTGCCACGCGGCGGCCTGTCGCGGCGCTTTGGCAGCGAACTGCTGGCCGCGCTCGACCGCGCCTGGGGCCTGGCGCCCGAGGTCTACCCCTGGCTCACCTTGCCCGAGCACTTTGACGAGCCACTGGAACTGCCCGCCCAGGTGGAGACCGCGCCCGCGCTGCTGTTCGGCGCGCGCCGCCTGCTGGCCCGGCTGCACGCCTGGCTGCAACTGCGCCAGCAAGGTGTGCTGGCGCTGCGGCTGGGCTGGCAGGTGGACCGCCGCCGCAACGTGCCGCCCGAAGGCAGCCTGCAGGTGCGCACCGCCGAGCCCACGCTGGACATGGCGCACATTGAGCGCCTGCTGGCCGAAAACCTCGCTCAGACCCTGCTGGCCGCGCCGGCCCACACGCTGCGCCTGACCACGCTGGAGACCACCCGGCTGGACGGCGCCAGCGCCAGCCTGCTGATCGACGACGCGCGGCGCGGCGATAGCCTGCACCAGCTGGTGGAGCGCCTGGGCGCGCGGCTCGGCCCCGAGCGCGTGCTGTGCGCCGTCACCCATGCAGACCACCGACCCGAGCGCATGCAGGCCTGGGTGCCGGTCACTGAAAATCCTGAATTCATAGCTGAAAACCACCATTTGACGCTGGAATTTGTCAAAAAAAGCATGAAAAATGGCTCTGCAAGGGTCAAGGGGCGGGTGGCTGCGCCGGGCACCCCAGCCGCCCGGCCGGGCAAGGCGCCGCGCACCGCCAATGCACCGCCCACCGTCGCCGGCGCTGCATCCGCGCCGAGCGCTTCCGGTGCCGATGTGCTCTATCCCACCTGGCTGCTGGCCGCGCCGCAGCGACTGGCGGTGCAGCGCAACCGCCCGCTGTACCAGGGGCCGCTCACGCTGCTGGCCGGCCCGCAGCGGCTCGAGTCCGGCTGGTGGGAGAGCGACGCCACCGGCCACGCCGCAGCGCCGGCAGCCCTGCGCGACTACTTTCTGGCCCGCAGCGCACAGGCCGGCCTGCTGTGGATCTACCGCGAGCGCCTGCCCCCCGGCGGCGCCGCGCCGGGCTGGTTTTTGCACGGCCTGTTTGCCTGATCATGAGTTCCCCTTTCTTCCCTGCGCTGCCGGGTTATGCCGAGCTGCATTGCCGCAGCAACTTCAGCTTTCAGGTTGGTGCCTCGCACGCCGAAGAACTGGTGGCGCGGGCGCAGGCGCTGGGGTACGGTGCGCTGGCGATCACCGATGAATGCTCGGTCGCCGCTCTGGTGCGCGCGCATGGCGAGGCCAAAAAGGTCGGTCTGCACCTGATCGCCGGCAGTGAATTCGTGCTGCACGACTCGCCCGGCGAATCCATCCCGGCGAGCACCGACCCCGCCGCCAACGAACCCTCTGCCGAAGCCCCCGCCAACCGCTGGCGCCTGATCGCGCTGGCGCGGGACCTGAATGGCTGGGGCAACCTGTGCGAGTTCATCACCGCCGGTCGCCGCGCCGCGCCCAAAGGTCATTACCAGCTGGGCTGGGCCGACGTCACCGCCGCCCGGCTGGCGGGTTGCGAAGTCATCCTCGCGCCTGACAGGCTCGGCCGCAGCGCTGTCACGCTTGAAGCACTCCAGAACCGCCTGACGCTGGGAAGACGTGAATTCGGTCCGCATTTCTGGCTCGCCGCCGAGCTGCTGCACGGCCTGGACGACGACCTGTGGCTCACGCTGCTCGAAGAAGCCGGCGCCGCCACCGGTGTGCCGCTGGTGGCCGCCGGTGATGTGATCATGCACGTGCGCTCGCGCAAGGTGCTGCACGACGTGCTCACCGCCGTGCAGATCGGCCGCCCGGTACCCGAATGCGGCCACGCGCTGCAACCCAACGCCGAGGCGCACCTGCGCCCGCGCCTGCGGCTGGCCGCCATCTACCCGCCCGCACTGCTGGCCAACACGCTGGTGATTGCCGGCCGCTGCCGCTTCAGCCTGGACGAGCTGCGCTACCAGTACCCGCAAGAGACCGTGCTGCCCGGCGCCACCCCCGCACAGACGCTGCGCCACCACACCGAAGAGGGCGCGCGCGTGCGCTACCCCGGCGGCACACCCGCCAGCGTGCAAAAGCAGGTCGATCACGAACTGGCGCTGATTGCCGAGCTGGGCTACGAGATGTACTTCCTCACCGTGCACGACCTGGTGCGTTTTGCGCGGGAGCGCGGCATCCTGTGCCAGGGGCGCGGCTCGGCGGCCAACTCGGCCGTGTGCTACTGCCTGGGCGTGACCGAGGTCGACCCGGCGCGCATGAACGTGCTGTTCGAGCGTTTCATCAGCCGCGAGCGCAACGAGCCGCCCGACATCGACATCGACTTCGAGCACCAGCGGCGCGAAGAAGTCATTCAGTACATCTACACCCGCTACGGCCGCGAACGCGCCGCGCTGACCGCCACCGTCATCAGCTGGCGCCCGCGCAGCGCGCTGCGCGATGCCGGGCGGGCGCTGGGCATCGCGCCCGAACAGGTGGACGCGCTGGCCAAAGAGCATTACTGGTTTGACGGCAGCGCGGTGATGCAGCAGCGCATCGTCGACGCCGGGCTCGACCCGCAAGACTGGCGCGTGCGCCAGTGGCTGGAGTCGGCGGCGCTGTTGATGGGCTTTCCGCGCCACCTCTCGCAGCACGTGGGCGGCTTCGTACTGACGCAGGGCAAGCTCACGCGGCTGGTGCCGGTGGAAAACGCCGCCATGCCCGAGCGCTCGGTCATCCAGTGGGACAAGGACGATCTGGACGCCATGGGCCTGCTCAAGGTGGACGTGCTCGCTTTAGGCATGCTCAGCGCCATCCGCCGCTGCCTGGATCTGGTGGGCGCGTGGCGCGGGCAGCCGCTGCGGCTGCAGGACATCCCGGCTGACGACGACCCCACCTGGGACATGATCTGCGCCGCCGACACCGTGGGCGTGTTCCAGATCGAGAGCCGCGCGCAGATGAGCATGCTGCCGCGCCTCAAACCCCGCTGCTTTTACGACCTGGTGATCGAAGTGGCCATCGTGCGGCCCGGCCCCATCCAGGGCGGCATGGTGCATCCCTACCTGCGCCGCCGCCAGGGGCAGGAGCCGGTGGACTACCCCGGCCCCGGCCTGCGCGAGGCACTGGGCCGCACGCTGGGTGTGCCGATTTTTCAGGAGCAGGTGATGCAGATCGCCATGCTGGCCGCAGGCTTCAGCGCCGGCGAGGCCGACAGCCTGCGCCGCGCCATGGCCGCCTGGAAGCGCAAGGGCGGCGTGCACCACTTTCACCAGCGCATCGTCACCGGCATGGTCGAGCGCGGCTACACCGCCGAATTCGCCGAAGGCATCTTCCGCCAGATCGAAGGCTTTGGTGAATACGGCTTCCCCGAAAGCCACGCCGCCAGCTTTGCCCTGCTGGTCTGGGCCAGCTGCTGGCTCAAGCGCCACGAACCCGCGTGCTTCTTGGCCGCCATGCTCAACAGCCAGCCGCTGGGCTTCTAC
>JACSRS010000045.1 GCA_014879655.1 Burkholderiaceae bacterium | reverse complement strand
TGCGCATGCCCAGGCCGATGGCCTTGCTGAACGCCTCCTTGGCCGAAAAGCGCGTGGCCAGGTAGCGCAGGCCACGCTCCGGCCAGCGCGCGCTGCGCGCCTGCCAGGCGGCGAGTTCACCCTCGCTCAATATCTTGCGCGCAAAGCGCTCGCCGTGACGGTCGAGACTGGCGCGGATGCGGCGCACGTCGCAGATATCGGTGCCGATGCCGTAGATCACGTGCAGCCCGGCGCCTCAGGCGGCACCGGCGCGGTGAATGCAGCGCAGGTAGTCGGCCACCGCCCCGGCGTAGCCCATCTCCAGCGCGTCGGCGATCAGCGCATGGCCGATCGACACCTCGGCCACGCCGGGCACCGCGCGCAGGAAGTCGGTCAGGTTGTCGCGGTTCAGGTCGTGTCCGGCGTTTATACCCAACCCAGCCTCCCGCGCGGCCTCGGCGGCAGCGGCATAGCGTGCCAGCTGCGCCGATTCGGTGCTGTGGCTCCAGGCGGCTGCGTACGGCTCGGTGTAGAGCTCGATGCGGTCGGCGCCGGCCGCGCGCACGGCAGCCATCTGGCCGGGGTCCGGGTCCATGAACAGGCTGACGCGCACGCCCAGCGTGCGACACTCGTGGATCAGCGGCAGCAGGCGGGCCGCGTCATCGGCCATGACCCAACCATGGTCGCTGGTGAACTGGCCTTCGCCGTCAGGCACGAAGGTGACCTGGTTCGGCCGCACCTGGCGCACGAAGTCCATCAGGTTGTGAAACGGGTTGCCTTCGATGTTGAACTCGCGGTCGGGCCAGTCCTTCAGCAGCGTCGCCAGGTCGAAAACGTCCTGCTCGCGGATGTGCCGTGCATCGGGCCGGGGGTGCACCGTGATGCCGCTGGCACCGGCCTGCAGGCACAGGGTGGCGGCTCGCGTCACCGACGGAATGCCCAGATGCCGGGTGTTGCGCACCAGCGCGACTTTGTTCAGGTTCACCGAGAGCGCGGTTTTCATGATCGGGTAGCCAGGGTTTGCAGGTCCATCATCATCTGCCGGGTTCGCAGCGTCCCGACCCCGCAATGGTAGTTCAGCAAGGCGCGCAGTTGCGGACGCAGCTCGGGCAGCACCGCGCCGCAGGCCTGCAGCACCGCGCCGAAAGGGGCTGTCTCGTCAAGCGCGGCCTGCAGCTGCCGCCATTGCGCGCCGCTCAGGTGGGCACGGTCGTCGTCGTGCGCCTCGCGCAGCCCGCCCTCGGGCACCAGGCAGTAGCCGGTATCCGGCGCCAGCGGCTCCAGCGTGTGCGTCTGCGCGTCCAGCGCGGGCAGCAGCCCGATCTCGCGCAGCAGCAGCAACTCGAACGCGCGCAGCGCCGACTGCATCACCTCGGCCTGCACGCCCGACGAGCGCGATTCGTCACTGCCGTGGCCAGCCAGCACCCGCACCACGGCGGCGTAGGCATCAAACAGTTGCGGGTGCGCGTCGTCGCGGGCCAGCAGGCGCATCAGCAGTTCATTCAGGTAGTAGCCCGACAGCAGCGCATCGCCGGTCGGCATCACGTGGCCGCCCACCCATTCGGCGCTCTTGAGCGTGCGGATTTCGGCGTCGCCGCCGAAGGACAGGTGCAGCGGCTGCAGCGGCAGCAGCACCGGCCGGAAGTTCGAGCTTGGCCGCTTGGCACCTTTGGCCACCAGGGCGATGCGGCCGTGGCGCCGGGTGAAAACTTCCAGAATCAGGCTGGACTCGCTCCAGTCGTAGCGGTGCACCACATAGGCCGGCTCATCGGCGACGCGTCGGGCTGTCATTCATAGCCGAAGGAGCGCACCCGGGCCTCGTCGTCGGCCCATCCCGAGCGCACCTTGACCCAGAGCTCCAGAAAAACCTTGCAGTCCATCAGCCGCTCCAGTTCCTGGCGCGCTTCGGTGCCGATTCGCTTGAGGCGCTCACCCTTCTCGCCGATCACCATGGCCTTGTGGCCTTCGCGCTCGACGACGATGGTGGCGGCAATGCGCGCCAGCCGGCTCTTGTTGCGGCCCATTTCGTCTTCGAACTTGTCGATCACCACGGTGGAGGTGTAGGGCAGCTCGTCGCCGGTGAAGCGAAACAGCTTCTCGCGCACGATCTCGCTGGCCAGGAACTTCTCGCTGCGGTCGGTCAGCTCGTCTTCGCCGTACCACCAGTCCTGCTCGGGCAGGTATTTCTCGCAGATGCCGAACAGGCGCTCGATGTCCTTGGCGTTCTTCGCCGACATCGGCACAAACTCGGCAAACGGGTGGCGCTCCTGCATGGTCTTGAGCCAGGGCGCGATTTCAGCGCGCCGGTGCACGTTGTCCAGCTTGTTGGCGATCAGCAGCGCCGGCACGTCGGGCTTGAGCAGCGACAGCACCTTGGCGTCGGCCAGCGTGAAACTGCCCGCCTCCACCACAAAAAGCACCAGATCGACATCGCCGACCGCACCCAGCACCGTCTTGTTCAGCGACTTGTTCAGCGCGGTGTTGTGCAGGGTCTGAAAGCCCGGCGTGTCGACGAAGACGAACTGCGTCTCGCCACGCGAGCAGATGCCGGTGATGCGGTGCCGCGTGGTCTGCGCCTTGCGCGAGGTGATGCTGATCTTCTGGCCCACCAGCGCGTTGAGCAGCGTCGACTTGCCGACGTTGGGCTTGCCGACAATGGCGACCAGGCCGCAGCGGCGCGAAGCCGACCCCTGCCCCTCTGCAGCAGCTATTTTTGAACTATTTTCGACAGCAGCCAGCGTCATATCGTTATTTTTTGCTACTGATTTCGAAGTTTTATTCATGCTTTCCATTCGTTCCGTTGGCGGCGCGCAGTTTCTCCAGCATCGCCGCAGCAGCGGCCTGCTCGGCGGCGCGGCGTGATGGGCCGGTGCCTTTGCTGATGTGTCCGAGTTCGCCCACCTCGCATTCGACTTCGAACACCTGCTGGTGCGCGGCGCCGCGCGTGGCGGCCACGCGGTAGGCGGGCAGCCGCATCTTGCGCCCCTGCAACCATTCCTGCAAGCCGGTCTTGGGGTCACGGGCGGCAGCCTGCATCTCGGGCCTGATCTGCACCGACTGGTACAGCCGGCGGACCAGCGCCTGCGCCGCGTCGTGCCCGGCGTCCAGGTAGACCGCGCCGATCAAGGCTTCCAGCGTGTCGGCCAGGATGGAGGGGCGTTCGCGCCCACCGGAGCGCAATTCGCCCTCGCCCAGGCGGATGCACGTGGCCAGTTGCAGATCCAGCGCCAGCCGGTGCAGCGTGTCCTGCTTGACCAGGTTGGCGCGCACCCGCGACAGGTCGCCTTCGGGCAGCTCGCGCAATCGTTCGTAAAGCAGCGTCGCAACCGCCAGGTTCAGCACGGCGTCGCCCAGAAACTCCAGCCGCTCGTTGTGGTCGGCCGAATGGCTGCGATGCGTGATCGCCTGCGTCAGCAGTTGCGGGGAATGGAAGGTGTGCTGCAGGCGCCGCTGCAGCGCGAGAAGGTCCGGATCCACGCCTATCGGGTCGTTGCCGAGTACTTCATGACCAGGTAGGCCGGGCCGGCCAGGTGGATTTCCTTGGTGTAGGCGAAGCTGACCACCACCTTGTCGCCCTGCTTGGTCACTTCCAGGTCCTCCGGCTTGAGCGAGGTGATGTCGTCCACGTTCGATGCGTTTTCAAACGTCCGCCGGACTTCGGCAACGGTGCTGCCGGAACTGGCTTTCCGGATGGCTTTTTGGGCAGCCAGAAACTCGATATAGGTCGGAAACACCTGCGCCCCTATCACGCCCGTGAACGCCAGGACGATGCCGACAAACAGCATGCCCAGAAACGTCATGCCGCGCTGGCGGGATGGGGAGGAGAGTCTGGCAGTCATGGGAGTACTCCTGGTCAGGGCAGCCTGCAATCAGTTGAACGAGCCGATGCGCTTGAGGTTACCAAAATTCATCCAGACGAAAAACGCCTTGCCGACGATGTTGCGGTCGGGCACGAAGCCCCAGTAACGCGAGTCGAGCGAATTGTCGCGGTTGTCACCCATCATGAAATAGTGGCCTTCCGGTACTTTGCACACGACGCCTTCCACACTGTAGCGACATTGCTGGCGGAAAGGAAAATCGTCGGCGCCGGCAATCATGGCCGGGCGGCCCGGATCGGTGATCGCACGATGCGGCTTTGTGCCCAGCGATTCATCGAACTGCTTGAAGTAGCGCATCGCGTCTTCATCGAAATAGTCGGGCAGGTCGCTCGTCGGTACCGGCTGGCCGTTGATAGTCAGCCGTTTGTTCAAGTAGGCCACTTCGTCGCCCGGCACGCCGACCACGCGCTTGATGTAGTCCAGGCTGGGTTTGGGCGGGTAGCGGAACACCATCACGTCGCCCCGCTGGGGCGGCGACCCTTCGGTGACCTTCGTGTTGAGCACCGGCAGGCGCAGGCCGTAGGTGAACTTGTTGACCAGAATCAGGTCGCCCACCAGCAGCGTCGGAATCATTGATCCGGACGGAATCTTGAACGGCTCGAACAGAAACGAGCGCAGCACGAACACCGCGACGATCACCGGGAACAGCCCGGCGGTCCAGTCCAGCCACCAGGGCTGCATCAGCAGGCGCTCGCGGGCCGCTTTCACGTCACCGTCAACCTGGCTGATGCCCATGCTGTTCAGCTGTTCGCGGCGCTGGGCGTCCTGCTCCAGCAAGGTCTGCGCCGCCTGGCGTCGCTGCGGCAGGAAATACAGGCGTTCGGCCACCCAGTAGACCCCGGTCACCACGGTGGCCAAGAACAGCAACAGCGCGAAATTGCCCTCGAAGATGCCGAAATACCAGGCACCTGCATAAGCGGCAAAGGCCGCCAGAACTACTGCGGTCAGGGCTTGCATCAATCCTCCACTTGCAGGATGGCCAGAAAAGCCTCCTGCGGAACTTCAACCGATCCGATCTGCTTCATGCGCTTCTTGCCCGCCTTCTGCTTTTCCAGCAGCTTGCGCTTGCGCGAGATATCGCCGCCGTAGCACTTGGCCAGCACGTTCTTGCGCAGCGCCTTGATGGTCTCGCGGGCAATGATGTTGGCGCCGATCGCTGCCTGGATGGCCACGTCGTACATCTGGCGGCTGATGATCTCGCGCATCTTGCTGACCACGGCGCGGCCCCGGTACTGCGACTGCGAGCGGTGCACGATGATGGACAGTGCATCAACCTTTTCGCCGTTGAGCAGGATGTCGACCTTGACGACGTCGGCGGCGCGGTATTCCTTGAACTCGTAGTCCATCGACGCGTAGCCGCGCGAAACCGACTTGAGCTTGTCGAAGAAGTCGAGCACGATCTCGGCCAGCGGCATCTCGTAGGTCAGCATCACCTGGCGGCCGTGGTAGGCCATGTTCATCTGCACGCCACGCTTCTGGTTGGCCAGCGTCATCACGGCGCCGACGTATTCCTGCGGCATGTAGAGGTGCACCGTGACGATGGGCTCGCGGATCTCCTCCAGCCGGCCCTGGTCGGGCATCTTGGACGGGTTTTCCACCATGCGGACCTCGCCGTCCGCCTGCACCACTTGGTAGACCACGCTGGGTGCGGTGGTGATCAGGTCCTGGTCGAACTCGCGCTCCAGCCGCTCCTGGACGATCTCCATGTGCAGCAGGCCCAGAAAGCCGCAGCGGAAACCGAAACCCAGCGCCTGGCTGACCTCGGGCTCATAGTGCAGAGAGGCATCGTTGAGCTTGAGCTTTTCGAGCGCGTCGCGCAGCGAGTCGTATTCGCTCGCCTCGGTCGGATACAGACCGGCAAACACCTGCGGCTGGATCTCCTTGAAACCCGGCAGCGCCTCGGTGGCCGGGCCCAGGTTGTTCGGCAGCTTCTTGTCCAGCGTGATGGTGTCACCCACCTTGGCGGCCTGCAGTTCGCGGATGCCGGCAATGATGTAGCCGACCTCGCCGGCTTCGAGCGACTCGCGCGGCAGGTTGCCGGGGGTGAACACACCCAGGTTGTCGGCGTTGTACGAGGTGCCGGTGGCCATCATGCGGAACCGCTCGCCCTTTTGCAGCCGCCCGTCGACCACGCGTACCAGCATCACGACGCCCACATAGCTGTCGAACCAGCTGTCAATGATCATCGCGCGCAGCGGCGCGTCGGCCTTGCCCCGCGGCGGCGGGACCTTGGCGACCACCGCTTCCAGGATTTCGTCGATGCCCATGCCGGTCTTGGCCGAGCAGGGAATGGCGTCGGTCGCATCGATGCCGATCACGTCTTCAATTTCGGCCTTGGCGTTGTCGGGATCGGACTGCGGCAAGTCCATCTTGTTGAGCACCGGCAGCACCTCGACACCCAGATCGAGCGCGGTGTAGCAGTTGGCCACCGTCTGCGCTTCCACGCCCTGGCTGGCATCGACCACCAGCAGTGCGCCTTCGCAGGCCGACAGCGAACGGCTGACTTCGTAGGAGAAGTCGACGTGGCCGGGCGTGTCGATCAGGTTCAGGTTGTAGACCTTGCCATCCCGGGCCTTGTACGACAGCGCTGCCGTCTGTGCCTTGATCGTGATGCCCCGCTCTTTTTCGATATCCATCGAGTCCAGCACCTGCTCGCTCATCTCGCGGTCGCTCAGCCCCCCGCAGCGGTGGATCAGGCGATCGGCCAGCGTGGACTTGCCATGGTCGATATGGGCAATGATCGAAAAGTTACGGATGTGGTTCATCGACGGCGCACTACAGCAGAAAAGAAGAAAACAGCGGACCCCAGAAAAAAGGGCGCGCCTTGACCGGACGCGCCCTGAACCAACAATCTATGGCAACTGCGATAGTTGGAGGTTCATTGTAGGCAATCTGCCCCAACCGGACCGGCGCCTGTACCGATCGCCTTTTGTTGCCAACAGGCAACATGCAGCCTGCACACAACTTGTCCACAGCTTGTTCGGGCGCCTCGCCTGGATGGCCCGGACACCGGGCAAGCAAACCGCCCATTGTATCGGCATTCGATGTTCCGCGGCGAAAATGTCAGCAAGCACTAACTTTCAGCATCTTCGCACCCATCCGGATTGGCGCAGCGCCGCATCATCATCAGGGGTTGCCCAGCCGGATCAGCGTGTACTGCGCCCACTGCCCGCGGCGGAACAGCACGTTCACCGTCTTGGCCTTTTCCAGCCTGGCCACCGCAACCTCGAACTCCTTGACGTTGGCGATCTCGGCATTGGCGATCTGGATGACCACATCCCCCTCGCGCAGACCGGCGCGCGCAGCCGCATCGGCAACCGCGTCGACTTTCACGCCACCCTTGATCTTCAGTTCCTTCTTCTGCGCGTCGGTCAGGTCGCTTACGCTCAGACCAAGCAGCCTGGCAGATGCCGCCTGTTTGGGCTTTTCCTCCCGCTCGGCGCCTTTCCGGGCAGCCACCTGATCGGGCTCGATCTCGCCGATGACGATCGACAGTTCCTTGTTCGCACCGCGCCGGAAGACCGTCAGCGTGCTGCGGGTGCCTGGTTTGGTGTTGCCCACCAGGCGCGGCAGGTCCGACGGTTTTTCAATGGCCTTGCCGTCGAACCGGATGATCACGTCGCCCGCCTCCACACCGGCTTTTTCAGCCGGCGAGCCGTTTTCCACGCCGCGCACCAGCGCACCCTGGGGCTTGCCCAGACCGATCGACTCGGCCACGTCCTTGCTGACCTGATCGATCTGCACGCCGATGCGCCCGCGCGTCACGCGGCCACTGGCTCGCAGCTGGTCGCTGACCCGCATCGCCTCGTCCATCGGAATCGCAAACGAAATGCCCATGAAGCCACCCGAGCGCGAATAGATCTGGCTGTTGATGCCGACCACCTCGCCACGCATGTTGATCAGCGGTCCACCGGAGTTGCCGGGGTTGATGGCCACGTCGGTCTGGATGAAAGGCAGGTAATCGCCGGTGTCGCGCTGCTTGGCGCTGACGATGCCCGCCGTCACAGAGTTTTCGAGGCCAAAAGGCGACCCGATGGCCATCACCCACTCGCCCACCTTCAGGCGGCTGACATCGCCGACCTTGACCGCCGGCAGCCCGGTGGCCTCGATCTTCACGACCGCCACGTCCGAGCGCTTGTCCGCACCGACGATGCGGGCCTTGAACTCGCGCTTGTCGGTCAGCGTGACCAGCACCTCGTCGGCGCCGTCGACAACGTGCGCGTTGGTCATGATGTAACCGTCGGGCGTCAGCACAAAGCCCGAGCCCACGCCGCGCGGCTGCGCCTCTTCGGGTGGCCGGTTTGGTCGCGGTGTCTGGCCAGGGTTGCCAGGCAGCGGAACACCGAAAAAGCGCCGGAAGAACTCCTGCATCTCCTCGTCCATGCCGCCTGGCAGGTTGCCCGCGCGCGCCTTTTCAACGGTGCGGATGTTCACCACGGACGGGCCGACCTGCTCGACCAGTTCGGTGAAATCGGGCAGGGCTTTCACCGCCGCCGACTGCGCCAGTGATGGCACGGGCGCCAGCAGCATCAGCGAGGCCGAAAATGCCAGCGCGCCGCCCGCCAGCGGTGCCCGCAACAAAGCGCGGATCGTATTCAACATCGTCAACCCTTTCGTCAAAATTCCTTGTCATGCGACCGTAACAGGTTCGCGACATCAGCACGTCAGGTGGGGGTTCAGCGGCTGCGCTCAAGCCCCCCGCTGAAAGCCTCCAGCGTGCGCGTGGGCACCTCGCCCATCGCGGTCAGCCACCAGGGCCTCCCGCGCGAATCGGTGATCCGGCGCGTCAGCGTGCGCGTGGCACCGGCCAGCAGCACCGTTTCGCCAACGTGCCGACCCGGGTTGTAGGCTTCCAGGAACAGCGACACCGAGGCCAGACCGTCGGTGAATACCCATTGCACCGTCGGCGATTCGTCCGGTCCCGCCGAGCCGCCCGCCGAGGGCCGGCGGTAGCACCCCGCTGACCGGAAACCCGGCACCGGCTGCTTCAGCGCCCAGCCTTCCGCCTCGGCGCTGGTCGGCGCGGCGGCACTGGCCTCGACCCGGTAGCCGCTGGTCTGACTCATGGCCTGCTGCAGCACCTCCATGCGCACCGGTGCGTCAAGCTGCAACTGGGAAAAACTCGCCTGCTCCAGCACCCGGCCACCGGCGCCCAGCGTCTGCACTTTCAGCACCAGCCCGCTGCGCTTCTCGCTCCAGGCCCGGTGGCCATAGCGGAAACCGTCACGCGGCACGAACTCGATGACATCGGCATCCAGCCCGGCCACCGGTTCAACTCCGAGAAGTTTCACGTCGTAATACCTTGCGACGGTGGCCTCCGGTGATTGCAGCAGCGCCGGGAACGCCGCCAATCCTGCCCGCCGCTCGCGCCGCACCAGGCGGCTGTCGGGCAGAAAGGTCACCACTTCGTCATCGCGCCGGAACGTCGTGCGCCGCACGCCGGTGAGCGACTCAACCCGCTCCATCTGTTGCTGGCCGTCGCACACGTGCCAGATGCGGGCACTCGACGACGCGCCTGAAGACGAAGAAACCACAAACGTGCCCTGATAGGCGCGGCCGCGCGACGCCTCGTGCAGTCGCACCAGCCATTCGTCGACGCTGCGCCGGTTCTGCGGCTGGGACTGCGATGCGGCCGGCGCAGCGGATCCGGCTTCGGCAGTCCCTGCACGCGCATCGCCTGGCAAACCCGTCACGACGGTCGACAGCAGCAGACCGGCCAATCCGGGCAGCCAGCGGGCAACCCGTCGCGCGCATGTCGCGTCGCGCCTCAACGCTCGCTCCCGCTGAAGGTGGCATTGCGCAAGAAGCCGGACGGGTTGTGCAACGCCGACACGCTGCCCGACTGCCGGTGCGCGGCCATCAATTCGTCCAGCCGCGGGTCGCGGATCATGTGCCCGCCCGCCCCGGCAGCGGGTGCGGCCGCAGGGGGTTGCTGCGCCAGCAGCGGCTGCGCGTCGCCGCCCTCGGCGGCCAGCAGGTTCCAGCCCAGCGTCGCAACCACGACCAGAGAGGCAAACCCCGCCACCAGTTGCCAGGCGAAGCGACCCTCATTGGCCGCAACCGGATTTTTGGTGTGATTTTGGCCATAACCCAGCGTCAAATGGCCATCCTGCGCTATGGAATCCATATTGAAGGAAAGATCGGAAACACCGGGTGCGGGCGCCCCCTTGGCCCGCAGCCGCTCGCTGAAACGCTCGGCAAAAGCCACGGCGCTGCTTGCCGACGCCAACTCCGGCGAGCGCAGCACGTCCCCCACCAAGTGGTAGACATACCAGGTCTCGCGGCCATCCGCACAGTCGGCGGCCAGGTCGAGCGCCGCGTCAAATTCATCGTCGACCAGTTCCCCGTCCAGCAGCGCGGACAGACGCTCGAAGTCATATTCATTGGATTGCATGCTTGTCCTTGTCAATCTGCCCGCCACCGGCCCTACCAGCGCTTGCCAGAACGGTGCTCCAGCATGGGACGCACCCGCGCAGAAATGGCTTCGCGGGCCCGGAAGATGCGCGAGCGAACGGTGCCGATCGGGCAGCCCATCACCTGTGATATTTCCTCGTAGCTCAAGCCATCCATCTCCCGCAGCGTCACCGCCTGGCGCAGATCGTCGGGCAACGCCAGCAAAGCGGCGTTGACGGCCCCGGCGATTTCCCGCGCCGCCAGTTCCGATTCGGGCGTCACGTCAGTGCTTGGTTCATTTTCTCGGCGGGAAGTTTCATTTTCTTCGTCCCCGTCCTGCGGCAGGCTGCTGCCCACCGTCGGGTTGCGCTTGAGATCCAGCAGGGCTCGTTTCGCGGTGTTGACCGCGATCCGGTACAGCCAGGTGTAGAACTGGGCGTCACCGCGAAACTGGTGCAGGGCCCGCCACGCGCGGATAAAGGTCTCCTGGGCGATGTCTTCGACGAGGTCGACGTCGCGCACCATGCGCGCGATCAGGCGCTCGACCCGGCGCTGGTACTTGATGACCAGCAGTTCAAAAGCCCGCTGATCGCCGGCGGCCGCCCGTTCGACCAGCAGGCGGTCGGCGTCTTCGGGAGGGAACTGGTCCGTCATGGGCTGTCAGCCGCAGTTGGGCTCACCCGGGCTGACCGGGCAAACGCTGCGCGGCGCAGGTCGGGCCACCGGTCGGGATCGCCCGTCGCCTCCAGCCACAGCCACTCCGTGCCTTTGGCACCGAACAGCTGCCAGACCCGCCGCGCGGGTGCGGCCGCCGAATTCACCAGCGGCTGCAACCTCACCAGCATATGGCGCTGCCCGTCCAGCTGGACGTAGAGCACCGCCGGTTGATCGGGTGCGGACGGTGAATGCCAGTTTTGCCCGTCCCAGCGCAGTTGACCGCCGCGCGGCAACCGCTGCCAGAAGCGCCAGCCCAGCACCGCCGGCAGCACCAGCGAGAAAACCGCCAGGACAGATCGCCAGAGAGGCGCGTCCGACGGCCAGCTCAATGCCGTCACCGCCAAAGCGCCCAGCCAGCCGGCCAGCATCACACGCGCCAGAAAAGCCGAACGCCCCACCGGGTAGCTGACCGATGGGGCGTTGTGCATGGGGCAAGAATTGGGGCGGCTGTCGGCAACGGGTCGCCGGACGCCACTTCAGATCCGTTTGAAAACCAGCGAGCCGTTGGTGCCACCGAACCCGAAGTTGTTCTTCAGCGCCACGTCGATCTTCAGGTCGCGCGCGGTGTTGGCGCAGTAGTCCAGATCACATTCCGGATCCTGGTTGAAGATGTTCATGGTCGGCGGGCATTTCTGGTGGTGCAGCGCCAGCACCGTGAAAATGCTTTCGATGCCGCCCGCGCCCCCGAGCAGGTGCCCGGTCATCGACTTGGTGGAACTGACAACCGTCTTGTGGGCATGCGCACCGAGCGCCGCCTTGATGGCATTGGTTTCGTTGACGTCCCCCAACGGCGTCGAGGTGCCATGCGCGTTCAGGTAGTCGACCTGGTCGGCATTGACACCAGCGTTGCGCAGCGCATTAACCATCGCACGGCGTGGCCCATCCATGTTGGGTGCGGTGATGTGACCGGCGTCGGCACTCATGCCAAATCCGGCCAGTTCGGCGTAAATACGGGCGCCGCGCGCCTTCGCGTGCTCGTACGACTCCAGCACCATCACGCCGGCGCCCTCTCCCAGCACGAAGCCGTCGCGGTCGCGATCCCAGGGGCGCGATGCGGTGGCGGGATCGTCATTTCGGGTGGACAGCGCTCGCATTGCGGCAAAACCACCGACGCCAAGCGGCGAAATGGTCGCTTCGGAGCCGCCTGCAATCACCACGTCGGCATCGCCGTACTCGATCATGCGCCCTGCCTCGCCGATGCAATGCAGACCGGTGGTACACGCCGTGACCACCGCCAGATTCGGCCCCTTGAAGCCAAACCGCATCGACACGTGGCCGGCGATCATGTTGATGATCGATGCCGGAACAAAAAACGGCGTGATGCGCCGCGGGCCGCGATTGACCAGTTCGACATGTGTGTTTTCGATCAGCGGCAGGCCGCCGATGCCGGAACCGATGACGCAGGCAATGCGTGTGGCCAGTTCATCGTCCAGCGCCTCGCCGGTTGGCAGGCCCGCATCGGCCACGGCCTGTGCCGCCGCCGCAATGCCGAAGTGGATGAACGTGTCCATGGTCCGCGCTTCCTTGGCGGACATCCAGTCTTCGACATTGAAACCCTTCACCTCGCCGGCAATGCGGCAGGCAAAAGGGGCGGGATCAAAATGGGTGATTGGTCCAATGCCCGACTTGCCAGCCAGCAGATTGGACCAGGAATCGGCAACCGTGTTGCCAACCGGGCTGATGCATCCCAAACCCGTGACAACGACGCGGCGCCGGGTCATCTCAAATCAGGCCTTTTTCGAAGAGGCGTAATCGATCGCCGCCTGCACGGTGGTGATCTTCTCGGCGTCTTCGTCGGGAATCTCGATGCCGAATTCGTCTTCGAGAGCCATCACCAGTTCCACGGTGTCCAGCGAATCTGCGCCGAGGTCGGCGACGAAGGCTTTTTCGTTGGTGACCTGTGACTCTTCCACGCCGAGTTGTTCGGCAATGATTTTCTTGACCCGTGCTTCGATATCGCTCATGGTTCCCTCTGAGGGTTGTAAAAGATAAGGATTTTACCTGTCCTTAGAGCGTCGACTCTAGGCGCACCGGACAGGCGATGAAAGTGGCGTGGTGGCCGATGACAAACCTCAGGCCATGAACATGCCGCCGTTGACGTGCAGTTCCTGACCGGTGACATAGCCCGCGCCCGGTCCGGCCAGATAGGCCACCGCGTGTGCGATGTCGGCCGGCTGGCCCAGCGCGCCCAGCGGAATTCCGGACAGCAGCGCCTTGTGCTGCTCTTCGGGCAGTGCGGCCGTCATGTCGGTGGCGATGAAGCCGGGCGCGACGCAGTTGACCGTGATGTTGCGAGAACCCAGTTCACGCGCCAGCGCCCGCGTCATGCCGGCCACGCCGGCCTTGGCAGCGGCGTAGTTCGCCTGCCCCGGATTGCCGGACGCGCCGACGACGCTGGTGATGTTGACGATGCGGCCGAAGCGCTGTTTCATCATCGGCCGGATCACGGCACGGCTCATGCGAAACACCGCCTTCAGGTTGGTATCGAGCACTGCGTCCCAGTCGTCGTCCTTCATGCGCATCGCCAGCGTATCGCGGGTGATGCCGGCGTTGTTGACCAGCACGTGCAGGCCGCCGCGGGTCTTGACGATGTCGTCAATCAGCGCCTCCGCGGCGAGCGCGTCATTCACGTCGAGCCGGACGCCGCGGCAGTCCGGATAAGCGGCCAGCGCTGCGGTGATGCGCGCGGCGCCTTCGTCGGTGGTGGCGGTGCCGATCACCTTGAAGCCGCGTGCGGCCAGTTCCAGCGCGATGGCCGCGCCAATGCCGCGCGAGGCGCCGGTGACCAGGGCTACCTGGTTTTCGATCGGAATCGTGTTCATGCGAGCAAGCCTTTCACATCGGCAAGGGTTGTGGGGTCGTAGAGCGACGCGGCAGAAAGCTCGCTGTCGATGCGCTTGCAAAGACCCGCCAGCACCTTGCCGGGACCACATTCAACGATGGTGGTCACACCACGGGCCTTGATGGCGGCCACGCATTCGGTCCAGCGCACCGGGCCGAAGGCCTGGCGGTACAGGCTGTCGCGGATGCGCACGGGGTCGGTTTCAGCCGCCACGTCGATGTTGTTGATGACCGGAAAGGCCGGTGCGGCCATCGGCGTTGCAGCCAGGCGTTCGCGCAGCCGCTCGGCTGCGGGCTTCATCAGGCTGGAATGAAAGGGCGCGGAGACCGGTAACGGCAGGGCGCGCTTGGCGCCGGCGGCTTTCAGTGCTTCGCAGGCGCGAGCGACCGCTTCCTTGCTGCCGGCAATCACTGTCTGGGCGGGATCGTTGAAATTGACGGCCTCAACCACTTCACCGCTGTCAGCAGCAAAACCCGCCTGCACTTGCGCGCAACCGGCCACCACCGTCGCCGCGTTCATGCCCAGAATGGCGGCCATCGCGCCCGCGCCGACTGCAACAGCGTCCTGCATGGCGGCTGCGCGAAAGCGCACCAGCGGCGCGGCCTGCGCCAGTGTCAGCACCCCGGCAGCCACCAGCGCACTGTATTCGCCCAGCGAATGGCCGGCGGCCACGGCAGGCACGGTGCCGCCCTCGGCACGCCAGGCGCGCCAGGCCGCGACGCCGGCGACCAGCATCACCGGCTGGGTGTTGGTGGTCAGAGCCAGCGCTTCTTTGGGTCCGGCGTGGATCAGCGCGCCGATGTCTTCATTGAGCGCGTCCGACGCTTCCTGCAAGGTCTCGCGCACGGCCGGGTGGTCGCCCCAGGCGTCCAGCATGCCGACGGCCTGCGAGCCCTGTCCGGGAAATACAAAAGCGAAGGGTGTCATGTCAGAACCGGAAAAAATCAATCAAAAAGGGGACTAATCCATCGTCAAATCGTCAGCTTCAGCTACAAAATCAGAAGTACCGAACCCCAGGTGAAACCGCCGCCCACGCCTTCGAGCAGCAAGGTCTCCCCCTTGCGGATCTTTCCGGCGCGGACCGCGTGATCCAGCGCCAGCGGAATCGAGGCTGCCGACGTGTTGCCGTGTTCATCAACGGTGACCACCATGCGCTCCGGCGGCACTTTCAGTCGCCGGGCTGTGCCGTTCATGATGCGGATGTTGGCCTGATGCGGGATCAGCCAGTCGATGTCGGCCGCCGTGCGGCCCGCCTTGGCAAGCACGGCCAGCGCCGACTCCTCCAGCACACCGACAGCCAGTTTGAACACCGCCTGCCCGTTCATTTTCAGCAGCGGATCACCCATGACCTGACCACCGGACACATGGCCCGGCACGCAGAGAATGCCGACATGGCGGCCATCGGCATGCAGGTCGCTGGCCAGAATCCCGGGCGCATCGGACGCCTGCAGCACCACCGCACCGGCGCCGTCACCGAACAGCACGCAGGTGGTGCGATCGTTGAAGTCGAGCAAACGGCTGAATACTTCGGTACCGATCACCAGTGCCGTGCGCGCCGATCCGGTCCGGATCAGTGCGTCGGCAACGGTGAGCGCATAAACAAAACCGCTGCAGACGGCCTGCACATCAAAGGCGGCACACCCGGCGATCCCCAGCTTGTTCTGGATGATGGCAGCGGTGGACGGGAACACCATGTCGGGGGTCGACGTGGCGACGACGATCAGATCGACGTCGGAGGGGTTCAGCCCTGCCGCATCCAGCGCCTGGCGCGCCGCGTGGGCACCCATGTCACTGGAGAAAACGCCTTCGTCGGCAAAGTGGCGGGCGCGGATCCCGGTGCGCTCGACGATCCACTCGTCCGAAGATTCGATGCCGCGCGCCGCCAGGTCAGCAACCAGATCGGCGTTGGTCAGTCGTCGGGGGGGCAGGAAACTGCCGGTTCCGCAGATGCGTGAATGAAGGAGCATTCAAAGGGTTGTTGCCGCGGCAACTGGCGGCGCGTCACCGGCCGACCCCAGAAACGGGGCCGCATGGGCAATGCGCGCCTGCACGCGGGCAAGCAGGTTGTTGCGGGCTGCATCATACGCCCGACCCAACGCGATGCTGAAGGCCAGCGCATCCGCCGACCCATGGCTTTTGAACACCAGGCCGCGCAGCCCCAGTAACGCAGCGCCGTTGTATCGCCGATGGTCCATTCGGCTTTTAAGCGCTTTTAGAACTGGATAGGCAATGATTGCAGCGATTTTTGTAAAGATAGTGCGAGAAAACTCCATCTTAAGAAAATCCACAATCATCGTCGCGAGCCCTTCGCTGGTTTTAAGCGCGACGTTTCCGACAAAGCCGTCGCAAACGACGATGTCGGTGGTGCCCTTAAAAATGTCGTTACCCTCGACATTTCCATAGAACGTCAGATCCCCCGCTTTGGCAGCAGATCGCAGCAGTTCGCCAGCTTTTTTGATCTCTTCACTGCCTTTGATAGCCTCTTCGCCAATATTGAGCAGGCCGACTGTCGGTTCCTCTTCGCTGTTGAGCACCGACACCAGCGCCGACCCCATCACGGCGAACTGCAGCAGGTGTTCGGCCGTGCAGTCGACATTGGCACCCAGGTCCAGCACCGTAGTGGCACCGCCCCGGGCGTTGGGCAATTGGGTGGCAATGGCCGGACGGTCGATGCCGTCGAGTGTCTTCAGCAGGTAGCGGGCGATCGCCATCAGCGCGCCGGTGTTGCCGGCCGAGACCGCCGCTTGGGCCGCACCGTCTTTCACCTGTTGTATGGCCACGCGCATCGACGAGTCTTTCTTGCGGCGCAAAGCGACCTCGATCGGGTCGTCCATGGTCACCACTTCGCTGGCCGGCAGCACCCGGGCACGCGGGTGCGAGAAACCAGCCAGTGCGTCGCTCTTGCCGACCAGCAGCAACTGCGCGTCCGGATGGGCATCCAGGAACAGGCGGCAGGCCGCCAGGGTCACGGCGGGGCCGTGATCACCGCCCATGCAGTCAACCGCCAGAGTGATCATGCCCATGGCGCACGGCGCAAACCGGCGAGATGCAAGTTGAAAGGATCAAAACAAAGGCCCGTGGCTACCGCAAAGTAGCACCGGGCCCCAGTGTCGGCTGACAGATCAGGCTTCTGACTTGTTCTTCAGCACCTGACGGCCACGATAGAAGCCGTTGGGGCTGATGTGGTGACGCAGATGCGTCTCGCCCGTGGTGGGCTCGACGGCAATACCCGGCACGTTCAGTGCATTGTGCGAACGGTGCATGCCGCGCTTGGACGGGGACTTCTTGTTTTGCTGGACAGCCATGGTGGCTCCTTGAAAGCTGATGACGCCGCGCGCGATCAAGAACAGGCGGCGCAGCCTCTGGTTAATGGATGAATGGGCTCATCGCACATGGGGTCAGCCATGCGAAGCCTGCCATTATAGCCCAGTGCGGGCGGTTTCGCGAGCCTCGGGTCAGTGCGGCTTGTCCAGCCGCAGGCTGGCCAGCGCGGCAAACGGATGGGGTTTGGCGTCCGAGGCCGCATCAAATCCTTCGTCCACCGCCGACAATTTGACATCGACCGGGCAGGTTTCGTGGCGCGGCACCACCGGCAAGGCCATCAGCAGTTCGTCCTCCACCAGCGCGAGCAGATCCAGCGGTGCATCCATCGCCAGCACGTCTTCGTCCACCTCTTCGTCCAGCGCCGCTGCTGCGGCCTCGTCGCGGGCAAACCGGAACCAGCGGTCCACCGCGACCGGTTGCTCCATGCGACTCATGCAGCGCTGACACGTCAGCGGCAAGGACGTTTCGGCCGTCAGGTGCAGCCAGACCTGCTCGGCACCGTTGGCGTCCGTGCGCAACTCGCCCTGCACGGTCCAGCGCACGGCGGTGTCGCCATCCGGGTTCACCGCTTCGGCCGCCAGTCGAGGGAAGGCCGACAGCGGCAGGGTTTCCGACAACGAGGCCGCCGCTCGCGCAAACGAGCGGACGTCGAGTCTTTGGGGGTCCGGACCTTTCTTCATCGCGCCAGTGTAAGAGAATCGGCCAATGGTCCTCCCGTCCATCCCCGAAACCGCCGCTGCCTCCCGCCCCCTGATTCTGGGCTCCACCTCGCGCTATCGACGCCAGTTGCTGGAGCGGCTGCGGCTGCCGTTTGCGGTGGTGAGGCCCGACGTCGACGAAACACCGCTGAACGGCGAGGCACCTCGGGAACTGGCGCTGCGGCTGGCGCTGGAAAAGGCGCGCGACGTGGCCCGCGCACACCCGGATGCCGTGGTCATCGGCTCCGACCAGGTGGCCGACCTGCACGGCGAGCCGCTGGGCAAACCCGGCACGCATGAACGCGCGCGTGCCCAGCTGCAACGCATGCGCGGTCAGACCGTGGTTTTCCAGACCGCGGTGGCGGTGGTCTGTGTGGCCACGGGATTCGAAGCGGTCGAGCTGGCGCCGGTTCGGGTGCAATTCCTGGACGCCGCGCAGGGCCTGACCGACGAGGCCATCGAGCGCTATCTGAACGCGGAACAGCCTTACGACTGCGCCGGCAGCGCAAAAAGCGAGGGACTGGGCATCGCGCTGCTGGCCGCCATTGACAGCAACGACCCGACCGCTCTGATCGGTCTTCCGCTGATTCGCACCTGTCGCCTGATCCGCGCCGCCGGCGTGGCCTTGCTGTGAACCCCGCTGGCGCCCCTCCCGCAACCGGCCGGCTGCTGCTGGTCCCCGCGACGCTGGATTTCGGCTGCGAAACGCTCACCCCCCTCAGCGATGTGCTGCCCACCGGCACGCTGACGGCAGCGGCCACAATCGAACACTGGGTCTGCGAAAACGCGAAAACCCTGCGCGCCTTCCTCAAGCGCGTCGACAGCCACGTGCCATTGGCGCGCCCGTTGCAGCAGCTCAGCATTACCGAGCTGCCGCGTGATGTGTACAAGAAAGGTGACCATGCCGGCGCGGCGGGGGGTGCTTTTGACGCCCGGCCGCTGCTGGCGGCGGCACTGGCCGGCCACGACGTCGGGCTGGCCAGCGAAGCCGGCATGCCGGCGGTGGCCGACCCGGGCAGTTCAGTGGTGCGTGCCGCGCACGACCTGGGCCTGACCGTGCTGCCGCTGGTGGGGCCGGTATCGTTGCTGCTGGCGCTGGCTGCCAGTGGTCTGAACGGCCAGGATTTCGCCTTCGTCGGATATTTGCCGCAGGACACGGTGCAGCGAATTGCACGAATTCGCGAACTGGAATCACTGGCGCTGAAGACCGGCCAGACTCAGCTGTTCATCGAAACGCCCTACCGCAATGCCGCGCTGCTGCAGGCGCTGGTGCAGTCCCTGCAGCCCCATACCCGGCTGTCCGTGAGCAGCGGTCTGACGCTGACCGACGGCTCGGCGACCACGCACAGCCGGCTCGTCAAGGCCTGGCGGCAGCACCTGCCGGCGTCCGAAATGCGCCTGCCCGCCGTGTTCGGCATCGGCCGCTGAGGCCGCGAGCGGGCAGCGGGTTGCTCCGGTTCAGCGCAACACGGGCGCCACCCGCATCGCCCGCACGGCGCCTTCACCGACGGCCGCGCCAAAGCGCTTGGCCAGCTTCTCGGCAACGTTCTCGCGCCGGGTGTAGTCGACGATGTCGGTCACCTTGACCACTTCGCGCGCCACCGAGTCGAGCGAGCCAAAACCGTCGGCCAGGCCCATGGCCACGGCTTGCTGGCCGGTCCAGAAAAGACCGCTGAAGGTTTCAGGCGTTTCTTTCAGGCGATCACCGCGGCCGCTGCGCACCACCGCGATGAACTGGGCATGAATCTGGTCCAGCATGGTCTGGGCAAAGACCCGCTGGGACTCGGTCTGCGGGCTGAACGGGTCGAGAAAACCCTTGTTCGCTCCCGCCGTCATCAGGCGCCGCTCCACGCCCAGCTTGTCCATCAGGCCAGTGAAGCCGAATCCGTCCATCAGCACACCGATGCTGCCGACAATGCTGGCCTTGTCCACGTAAATGCGGTCCGTGCCTGCCGCGATGTAATAGGCGGCCGAGGCGCAGGCGTCTTCCACCACCGCATACACCGGCTTGCCGTGCAGTTTTTTCAGGCGCAGGATTTCGTCATTGATCATGCCGGCCTGCACCGGACTGCCGCCAGGCGAATTGATCAGCAGCACCAGCGCCCGCGAGCCCTTGTCTTCCAGCGCCTGACTCATTGCCGAAATCACGTTCTCGGCACTGGCGTCCGAACCCTTGTCGATCTCGCCACGAATTTCCACCACGGCCGTGTGATCGAAGGTGCCGTGGCTGGCAGGATCGACCCGCCAGAAGGCCAGCCAGACCGCGGTACCCGCCAGCGCCAGCCAGAACAGCCGGTTGAAGATGCGCCAGCGGCGGTTCGCCTTCTGCTCGTTCAGCGCGGCAAAGGCCAGCTTCTCCAGCGTTTCGCGCTCCCAGTCCGGGCGGCGGGTTGGATCGTTTTCAAGTTCATCTTTCATAGCATTAACTGACGATTTGACGCTGGATTGGTCAACATTTTGATCGGAATTGTCCGAATCCGGGGCTTGGGGGTCCGTCATTTTCAGAAGAAAAAGGGTTGCAGGTTGTGGTCAGTGTGCCAGTACACCCGGCCGTCGTGCTCGGAAAGCGCAATGCGGATGAGGCCGCCGCGACACGGCCCATCCACACACTCGCCGGTGTCGGGGCGGTAGGCGGCGCCGTGGGTCGCGCACAGCAGCCATTGGCCAGTGTCGTCAAAAAAGCGGTTGGGCTGGAAATCCATCTCCATCGCGACGTGGCGGCAACGGTTCAGGAACGCATGC
>JACSRS010000048.1 GCA_014879655.1 Burkholderiaceae bacterium | reverse complement strand
CACCGCCATCATCGCGGGTTTTCTGATCTCGGTGCTTGGCGGCAGCCGGGTGCAGATCGGCGGCCCGGCGGGCGCCTTCATCGTCATCGTCTATGGCATCGTCGAGCGCTTCGGCCTGGCCAACCTGCTGCTGGCCACGGCCATGTCGGGCGTCATGCTGTTCCTGATGGGTCTGTTCAAGCTGGGCACGCTGATCCGGTTCATCCCGATCGCGGTGGTGATCGGCTTCACCAATGGCATCGCGGTGCTGATCGCGCTCTCCCAGATCAAGGATTTCCTCGGCTTGCAGGTGGCGACCATGCCGGCGGACTTTTTCGGCATGCTCGCCACGCTGGGCCACAGCCTGCACACCGCCAACCCTGTGGCGCTGCTGATTGCCGTCGGTTCGCTGACCGTGATCATCATCTGGCAATTTTTCATGCCCAAGATCGGCAGCGGCATCCAGTTCGCCGGCAAGCTCACACCGATTCCCGGCTCCATCGTCGCGCTGGTGCTGGCCACGCTCGCCGTCTCGCTGCTGGACCTGAAGGTCGACACCATCGGCACGCGCTTTGGCGGCATTCCGTCGGGACTGCCGCACTTCGAATGGCCGGCCTTCAGCTGGGAATCTGCCAAATTCCTGCTGATTCCGACGATGACGCTGGCGCTGCTCGGCGCCATCGAATCCCTGCTGTGCGCGCGCGTGGCCGACGGCATGATCGAGGACCGCCACGACCCGAACCAGGAGCTGATGGCCCAGGGCGTGGCCAATTTCGTCACGCCGTTTTTCGGCGGCATGCCGGCCACCGGTACCATTGCCCGCACGGTCACCAACATCAAGAGCGGCGCGACCAGCCCGATTGCCGGCATCGTGCATGCGGCCACGTTGCTGATGGTGATCCTGGTCGCCGCGCCGCTGGCCACCCACGTGCCGCTGTCCGCGCTGGCAGCCATCCTGATCTTCGTGGCGTGGAACATGGGCGAGTGGCGCGAGTTTGTGCACCTGCGCCAGTACCGCATGCCTTACCGCATCACGCTGCTGGCCGTGTTTTTCCTCACCGTGATCTTCGACCTGACGGTGGCGGTCGAGGTCGGCCTGATTGCGGCCTGCGTGACGTTCATGTACCGCATCTCCAGCCTGTCGCGCAGCGAACCGGTATCGGCGCAGACTCACCCGGTGCTGACCGGGCACGAGGGCCGCATTCTGGCCTGCCGGCTGTACGGCGCGCTGTTCTTCGGCGCGGTCAAGCTGGTCGACACGCTGGAAGACCGGCTGCCTGCACAAACGCTGGTGGTCGATCTGAAAAACGTGATCTACGTCGATTCGTCGGGCGCGGACAGCCTGATGAACCTGGCGCGCACCTGCAAGCGGCGCGGCGTTCGCCTGATTCTGTGCGGACTGGCGCACCAGCCGCTGGACATGGCCCGCCGCTGTGGTCTGGTGGACATGCTGCCTGCCGGCGACCAGCAGCCAGACCTGGCCAGCGGGCTTGCGGCTGCCATCGGTTCATGGACCGGGCAGCCAGCCACCACACCGCCCCACGCCGCCAGTGCCTGACGCTGGCCGCCAGCCCGTAAAATCACAGATTGCCCGGCAGACGGCCGGCCCCGGTCCGGCAGCGTTGTTGCCGGACCGACATCCTTCGAGTGACCGCACCATGAACATCGTCAACTTCTTCCGCCGCCCCGACTACCGCTCCGAAGCCACCGAATTCATCGAGCAGCTCAAGGCCACCCGCCCCCAGCTTGAAGAAGGCCAGCGCGCCGGCCGGGCACTGCTGTGGGACATTCCGGTGGACTGGTCGGTTCAGCGCGAGATGGAGAAGGGCCGCGTCGAGCAGCAGCCCTATGTCTACCAGAATCACGGTTGATTTTTAACGTCTTTCGACTCATCCAAGCGTCAAACGGTCGTTTTTCGCTATGCATCCCGTAGCAAGCTGATGGCCGCACCGCACCCGTCCGGCCTGGAGGCCTTGCCCGAAGGCAACCCGCCAGCGCCCATGCCAGAGGTGGTGGACAACATCGCCGTCGCGCGCCTGTACGGCGAACCGCTGTTTTCGCTGCCGACCGACCTGTACATCCCGCCCGATGCGCTCGAGGTCTTTCTGGAGGCCTTCGAAGGCCCGCTGGACCTGCTGTTGTACCTGATCCGCAAGCAGAACTTCAACATCCTGGACATCCCGATGGTCGGGGTCACGCGCCAGTACCTGAGCTATGTCGAGGAAATCCGCAACCGCAACCTGGAGCTGGCGGCCGAATACCTGCTGATGGCGGCCATGCTGATCGAGATCAAGTCGCGCATGCTGCTGCCGCCGCGCAAGAGCGCCGAAGGTCAGGAACCCGAAGACCCACGCGCCGAACTCGTGCGTCGCCTGCTCGAATACGAACAGATCAAGCTGGCGGCGGCCCAGCTCAACGCGATGCCCCAGGCGGGGCGCGACTTCATCCGTGCACAGATCCACATCGAGCAGTCGCTGCAGCCGCGATTTCCGGACGTCAGCCTGGAAGACCTGCAAAGCGCCTGGCGCGACATGATGGGCCGCGCCCGGCTGGTGCAGCACCACAAGATCAGCCGCGAGGAGCTCAGCGTGCGCGAACACATGAGCCTGGTGCTGCGCGCGCTGCAGGGCCGGCGATTTGTCGAGTTCGAGGCGCTGTTCGATCCCGCCAAGGGCGTGCCGGTGCTGGTGGTGACCTTCATCGCCCTGCTCGAGCTGGCCAAGGAAACGCTGATCGAGATCACCCAGGCCGAGGCCTACGCGCCCATCTACGTGCGCCTGGCCTACACACCCACCTGAACGGACAGCTGTCGCTGCCCCCGCATGAACGCTTCACCCCGCGAATTTGATGTGCTGATCGTCGGCAGCGGGCTGGCCGGCCTGAGCGCGGCGCTGCACCTGGCGCCGACGCACCGCGTCGCGGTGATCACCAAGCGGGGCCTGGCTGACGGTTCCAGCAACTGGGCGCAGGGCGGCATTGCGGCCGTGCTGCGCAAGGGCGACACCTTCGACTCGCACGTGCGCGACACGCTGATCGCCGGCGCCGGCCTGTGCGATGAGGCCGCGACGCGATTCGTCGTCGAGCACGCCCCTGAGAACATCGCCTGGCTGCAGCAGCTGGGGGTGAATTTCTCGCACGAAGATGGCCAGCTGCACCTCACGCGCGAAGGCGGCCACAGCGAGCGGCGCATCGTGCACGCCACCGATGCCACCGGCGCGGCCGTGCAGCGCACGCTGATCGAACAGGTGCACAAGACGCCCAGCGTCACGCTGCTGGAGCACCACATGCTGGTGGACCTGATCACCAGCAGCCGCATCGGCGAGGCCAGCGAGCGCTGCGTGGGCCTGTATGCGCTCGATGTCAAGACCGACGAAGTCATCACGCTGCGCGCCCCGCACACCATCATTGCCACCGGCGGCGCGGGCAAGGTCTACCTCTACACCACCAACCCCGACACCGCCACCGGCGACGGCATTGCCGCGGCCTGGCGCGCCGGCTGCCGAGTGGGCAACATGGAATTCATCCAGTTCCACCCGACCTGCCTGTACCACCCGCACGCCAAGTCCTTCCTGATCACCGAGGCGGTGCGCGGCGAAGGCGGGCGCCTGCTGCTGCCCAAGTCGGCCGGCGGCACGCGCTTCATGCCGCTGCACGACGAACGCGCCGAGCTGGCGCCGCGCGACGTGGTGGCCCGCGCCATCGACTTCGAGATGAAGAAACACGGTGTCGATTGCGTCTACCTGGACATCTCGCACCAGCCGCTGGCCTTCATCCTGGAGCACTTTCCCAACATCCACGCGCGCTGCCTGGAACTGGGTATCGACATCGCCACGCAGCCGATTCCGGTGGTACCTGCGGCGCACTACACCTGCGGCGGCGTCGTCACCGACCTGTCGGGACGCACCGATCTGCCCGGCCTTTATGCGATCGGCGAGGCCACCTGCACCGGCCTGCACGGCGCCAACCGGCTGGCCAGCAACTCGCTGGTCGAATGCATGGTGTTTGCCCGCTCCGCCACCGACGACATCCGGCGCACGCCGCGCCCGATGCCGCCCGAGCTGCCGTACTGGGACGAAAGCCGCGTCACCGACGCCGACGAGGCGGTGGTGATCTCGCACAACTGGGACGAGCTGCGCCGTTTCATGTGGGACTACGTGGGCATCGTGCGCACCAACAAGCGGCTGGAACGCGCCGCGCACCGCATCGCCCTGCTGCAAGGCGAGATCCACGAGTTCTACGCACGCTTTCACGTCACGCGCGACCTGCTGGAGCTGCGCAATCTGGTGCAGGTGGCCGACCTGATCGTGCGTTCGGCCCAGGCCCGCCGCGAAAGCCGGGGCCTGCACTACAGCCGCGACTACCCGGCCTTGCTGCCGGCGGCCTACAGCACCATCCTGCAGCCGCCGCGCTAGGGTCGCGCCCGGCTGCTGCGGGTCGCCCTGGCCGGACGGTACCCCCTGCGCCGCAAAACCGCAGATTTCAAGCTATATTGGGCTGTAGCCAGCGTCGAATCGTCAGTTTCAGCTATCAAAACTGAACCTTGCAATGGTCAGTTTTTGACCGCGGCCGTCACGACGATCTCGATCTTCCACTGCGGCTGGCCGAGCGCGGCCTGCACCGTTGCACGCGGTGGCGCATGGCCCGGCACCACCCAGGCATCCCAGACGGCATTCATGCCTGCCATGTCGGCGATATCGGCGAGGTAGATCTGCGCCCGCAGGATGCGCGTCCTGTCGCTGCCCGCCTCCTGCAATCGCTGGTCCACCTGGGCCAGCACATCAGCCGTCTGGCCGCCGATGTCAGTCGCCGGGCCCTCCGGCACCATGCCGGCCAGATAGACCACGCCGTTGAAGATGGACGCCTCGCTGTAGCGCGCGCCCACATGCAGGCGTTGCAACGCGGTCATTTCTTGGCTCCCAGCTTCGACTCCTTGCCGGCCAGCAGGCGGTTGATGTTTTCGCGATGGCGGTAGACCAGCAGCAGGCCCATCGCGAACACCGCAAACAGCACGGAGCGGTCGGCGTACCAGGCGATGCGGTCGCCGAACAGGTAGTACACCGGCGCAAAAGCCGCCGCCACGATGGATGCCAGTGACGAATAGCGGAAGAAATAGGCCACGATGACCCAGGTCGCCAGCGTGGCCAGCCCCAGCCAGGGGTCGATGGCCAGCAGAACGCCGGCCGCGGTGGCCACGCCCTTGCCGCCTTCAAATTTGAAGAACACCGGGTACAGGTGGCCCAGAAAGGCGGCAAACGCCACCATGGCCACCGTGCCGTCACCCAGGCCCAGCGGCGCGCCGTACCACTTGACCAGCACCACCGGCAGCCAGCCCTTGGCGGCATCGAGCAACAGCGTGATGACGGCCGCCGCCTTGCTGCCCGAGCGCAACACGTTGGTCGCACCAGGGTTCTTGCTGCCGTAGCTGCGCGGATCGTTCAGACCCATCACGCGGCTGACGATCACGGCAAAGCTCAGCGAACCGATCAGATAGGCGGCCACCGTGGCCAGCAGGGGGTAGAAGGATGTCAACATGAACTCCAGACGAATCGGCTATTTTGACAGCGGACCGTGCCGGCAGAGATTGCTTAGGGGCGCTGCTCAATCGGCCAGCGCGCACTGCACCGGCCGGGCACCCAGCAACTGCACGCACACCTGCGGATCGATTTCGACCAGAAAACCGCGCCGCCCGCCGTTGATCAGGATGCGCGGCAGCGCCAGCACGGTTTCCTCGACATACACCGGCATCGCACGGCGCGTGCCGAACGGCGAGGTGCCGCCCACCAGATAGCCGCTGTGGCGGTTCGCCAATTCCGGCTTGCAGGGCTCGACCGACTTCGCGCCGATCTGCCGTGCCAGGTTCTTCAGCGACACCGTGCGGTTGCCGTGCATCAGCACCAGCAACGGCCGGGCGTCCTGATCCTGCATCACCAGCGTCTTCACCACCGCAAACGGGTCCCAGCCCAGCACCTGCGCGCTGTGCAGCGCGCCACCATGCTCCAGATAGGTATACGGGTGGCCGGCAAAAGCCACCCCATGCGCCTTCAGCAACGCAGTGGCGGGGGTTTCGGAAACGTGGTCTTTTCGGGCTATGGTCGGGATCGCAGCACCAGACGCGCCGGTCACTGCCGGCGGGGCTTTGTCACTCAGATGGCCGGATCGTGCAGTTCCCAGCGGATTCTGTCGATCTCGGCCAGCACCTCGGCCGACAGCGTCGTGCCCCAGGCGTTCAGGTCTTCGTCCAGCTGCGCCATCGACGTCACGCCGATGATGGTGCTGGCCACCTGCCATTTGGTGTAGCAGAACGCCAGCGCCAGCTGCGTGGGCGTCAGGCCATTGGCGCGCGCCAGCGCGTTGTAGCGACGGGCGGCGACCAGGGCTTCGGGGCGGCCCCAGCGCTGCTTCTTCATCGAGTCGTAGACCGACATGCGGCCACGCGGCGCTTCGGCGGCGCTGATGCCGGTTTCGTCGTACTTGCCGGTCAGCAGGCCGAAACCCAGCGGCGAATAGGCCAGCAGCGACACGCCCAGCCGATGGCAGGTTTCGTCCAACCCGTTCTCGTAGGCCCGGTTGATCAGGCAATAGGGGTTCTGGGTGGTCGCCACGCGCGGCAGGCCGTGTTCTTCGGCCAGGCGCACGAACTCGTGCACGCCGTAAGGTGTTTCGTTGGACAGGCCGATGTGGCGCACCTTGCCAGCCTTTACCAGACCGGCCAGCGCTTCGAGCTGTTCACGGATTGGCGTGACTGATTTTTCCTTGCCCGGGTCGTAATAGACGATGCCGAAGGCCGGCACATGGCGCTCGGGCCAGTGGATCTGGTACAGGTCGATCACATCGGTCTGCAGGCGGCGCAGGCTGGCGTCGCACGAGGCCACGATGTCGGCCGCCGTCATGCCGCTGCCCTCGCGCACCCAGGGCATGCCACGCGAAGGGCCGGCCACCTTGGTGGCCAGCACCAGTTTTTCGCGCGCACCGGGGTTCTTTGCAAACCAGTTGCCGATGATGGTCTCGGTCGCACCAAAGGTTTCGGCCTTGGCCGGCACCGCGTACATCTCGGCGGTATCGATGAAATTGACGCCGCGCTCCAGCGAGTGGCTCAGGATGGCGTGGGCATCAGCTTCGGCGACCTGCTCGCCGAAGGTCATGGTTCCCAGACAGATGGGGGTGACATGCAGGTCGCTTTGACCCAGTTGAACGGTTTTCATGATGATGAACAGAGAAAAGGTTGGCCAGCAAGCCGACGAGTTTAAGGCGCCAGCCCTGATGGCGCTGGCAATCCCGGGGACACCTTCAGCGCGGCGACAGACCCCAGACGGTGCGCAGCACCGAGAGTGCAGCGACGATGGCCGGGTCGTGCTCGGCGGTTTTCGGGTAGATGAAGCTGAGCAGCGCCGCCACCCGGGTGTGCGGCCAGATGACGAGTTCATCGCGCTCCGCCGCCGGTATGGCCACATCCTCGCGCAGCAAGGCCAGCCCAAGGCCCGCACGCACCAGGCTTTGCGGGCCGGCAGGGTCGTCGGACTCCAGCGCCATGTTAGGCAGCAGCCCCTGGCGCGAAAACAGGTCACGCAGCAAGGCCTGCCGGTGGTTGCCGTGCGGCCCGCCGATCCATGGCATGTCGGCAATTTCCCGCCAGCCGGCGTGCAGCACACGCTGGCTGAATGAAAAAGGCGCCACGACCCGGTATTGCAGCGTCTGCAGTGGCAGACCGTTGACGTCACGCGGTATGTTGGGGCCGATGTAGTAGGACGCCTGCAGGCTGGACGTGGCCACGGCCTCGCGCAGCACCTCGGCGTCACCCGAGCGGGTCTTGATCTCCAGCAGTGGCAGCGCGCTGACCAGCCCCCCCAGCAGCGAGCCCAGCCGCAGCAGATCCGCATCACCGACGGTGCCGATCACCAGCGACCCCGACACCTCGCCCTGCAATTCGCGCGCGCGCCCCAGCAGCGAGCCCGCCGCTTCCAGCACCTTTTCGGCCTCCGGCAGCATGCGCTCCCCCGCACGGGTGAGCAGGATGCGGCCCGGCCGGCGGTCGAACAGCGCAATGCCCAGTTCTTCCTCCAGCGCCTTGATCTGCCCGGTGACGGCCGGCTGCGTCACATGCAGCGTCTCGGCAGCGCGGGTCAGGTGGCCGATCTTGGCCACCGTGACAAAGGCGCGAAGCTGGTAGATCTCCATGGACAGCGAGAACGGCGGGGCCGACTCAACCCGTCAGAAATCGCACTTGTGTCGACTCGATGCCCAGGCGCACCTCGGCGCCGGGCTGGAACAGCGAAAGGCCGCAGAAATGCGGCTGATTGGCCACCAGCACCGCATCGCCCACCCGCACCCGGTAGCGCGACGATTCACCCAGAAATTCCGAACTTTCGACGCGCCCGTCCAGCCAGGCGCGCGAGGCGTCCACATGTTCGTCCCGCACGCGGATGTTGACCGTATGGGGCCGGAAGGCCATTGTCGCCGGTCCGACCGCCGGCGCTTCCCGCGTGCTGGGCAGCACCATGTTGCCCACGCCCTTCGCCTGGAAGGTCAGGGTTTCGCCGTTGACCCGCGTCACCTGGCCCTCCAGCAGGTTGGCCGTTCCGACAAAAGAAGCCACAAAGCGGTTGGCCGGGAAGTCGAACAGGGCCGTGGCGGTGCCCACCTGCTGCAGCACGCCTTTGTCCAGCACGGCCATGCGGTCGGCGGTGGTCATCGCCTCTTCCTGGTCGTGGGTAACAAAAATCGTGGTCAGGCCCAGCGTGCGCTGAAGGTTCCTGAGTTCCTCGCGCATTTGCACGCGCAGGTTCTTGTCGAGGTTGGACAGCGGTTCGTCTAGCAGCAACAGCTTGGGCTCGATCACCACGGTGCGTGCCAGCGCCACGCGCTGCTGCTGGCCGCCTGACAGTTGACTGGGGCGCCGCTGCGCGTAGTCCGACAGGCCCACCAGATCCAGCGCCGCACCCACCTTGGCCCTCAAAGAGTCGCGCGGCTCCTTTCGCTCGACCAGGCCGAAGGCCACGTTGTCCCACACTGTCATGTGCGGCCACAGTGCGTAGTTCTGGAACACCATGCCGACGTTGCGCAGGTGCGGCGGTGTGCCGGTGATGTCTTTGCCGTCGATCAGCAGTTCGCCGCGCTGGTGCTGGTTGAAGCCGGCAATCAGGCGCAGCAGCGTCGACTTGCCCGAGCCCGACGGCCCCAGCAGCGCAAAGAACTCGCCCGGCTCGATGCGGATGTTGACGTCGCGCAGCACTTCGGTGGGTCCGTAACTGAGGCTGATGTGTCGCGCTTCCAGCGAAACCTTGTTCAAGTTCATCGGAATGTTCCTCTGTCGTTCTGTTCGGTTCAGGCGCCGGCGCCGGCACTGCGGGTGGGCTCACGCGATTTCTCGATCACACGGTGCGACAGGTAGGTGCCCAGCGCCACCACCACCACCGCAATCACGCCAAGCGCCGCGCCCGGCCCGCGGCCGGAGATGCTTTGCATGTACAGGTAGATGCCGTAGCTCATCGGCGCCTGGCTCTGCGCCGAGGTCAGCAAAATCGTGGCCGAAAGCTCCACAGCCGCCGTGATGAAACTGGTGACAAATCCCGCCAGGATGCCGCCCAGCATCAGCGGCACCATGATCCGCCGGATCGTGCTGACCTTGCCTGCTCCCAGGCTGTTGGCGGCCTCTTCCAGCGAAATGTGAACCTGCTGCAGCGCCGCCATGCACGAGCGCAGCGCGTAAGGCAGGCGCCGCACGGCGTAAGCGATCATGATCAGGAACCAGGTGGCAACCATCGGCGTGTCGGTGAAAGGCACGTTCACGCCTTTGAACATCCGCAAATAGCCAATGGCCAGCACCAGCCCCGGAATGGCCAGCGCAATCGAGGCCAGGTAGTCCAGCCACTGACGCGCCGGCAGCCGGGTGCGGTAGATCAGGTAGGCAATGGCCGTGCCCAGCACAATGTCAAGGCTTGCGGCCATCAGGCAATACTTCAGCGTGTTGACAATCATGCCCTGCGCGTCGGTGAAGATGGTGCCGTAGTGCGCCAGCGTGTAGCTGTCGGGCAGCACCGAAAAGCTCCAGACCTTGGAGAACGACATCAGCAGGATGCCGATGTGCGGCGCCAGTGTGACCAGCAGCACGAACACCACCCAGCCGTAGGCCAGCACCGACTCCCAGCCCCGCAGGGTGCGGCGTTGCAGCGAATTGCCGCCTTTTTGCAGCGTGGAGTAATCCTTGCCCTTCATCACCCGCGCCGCCATCCACAGCGCCAGGATGGAAAAGGCAATCATGATCACGCTGATGACATAGCCCAGCGGGTCTTCGATGCCCACCGAGGTGATGCGCAGGTAGGCCTGCGGCGCCAGCATGTTGGTCACACCCATGACCAGCGGCGTGCCAAGGTCGTCAAACACCTTCACAAACACCAGCGCAGCGCCTGCCAGATAGCCGGGCAGCGACAGCGGAAAGATGATGCGCCAGAACAGCCGCCAGCCCTTGGCGCCCAGGTTCAGCGCCGACTCCTCCATCGCGCCATCGATGTTGCGCATCGCGGCGACCAGGTTCAGCAAGATGAAAGGGAAGTAATGGATGCTTTCGACAAAGGTCACCCCGACCAACCCTTCCATGATCGGAATACCAAAGCCGAACCAGTCGTTCAACAGCAGGTTGACCGAACCGCTGCGGCCGAAGATCAGCTGCAGCGCCACCGCGCCGACGAAGGGAGGCATGATCAGCGGCAGCACGCCCAGGGTCTGGATCAGCAGCGCGCCACGGAACTCGAACCGCACCGTCAGATAGGCCAGCGGTATCGCGATGACCGAGGCGAAGAAAACCGAGGCCAGCGCAACCGTCAGGCTGTTGAGAAAGGATTCACGCAACAGCGTCTGCCCAAAGAAGTTGCCGAAGTGCCCGAAGGTGAGCGCACCGGTTTCATTGACGAACGCGGTGTAGATCACCAGGCCGATGGGCACCAGCAGGAAGATGCCCAGGAAGGCGAGCACCGCGCCAGCCAGCGCCCAGGGCCCCCAGGCGATCGAGCGACTGGCCACGGCTTTTCCCGGCGACGAATGGGTCAGAACAGCGGACATGGGATGACTTTCAGGCGCTGGCGGCGCATGCGGAGACGCGTGAAGACCTGCGCGCCCCGGCCGTGACGCGCTGCAAGGGTCGAAACACCCGGCTTACCTGGCCAGGGCCGAGGCCTGTTCGGCCAGTTCCCGGGCCTTTTCGTAGTTGGCCTTGGCCTTGGAATTCCAAAGGTCCTCCAGCCCGGTCAGCTGCTTGGCCACCGCAACGTCCTTCTTGTTCATGCGGAACAGTTCCAGAAACTTGGGGTCCTTGATCATCGAATCCGAAACGAGCGGCGAATAGGCGTAGCTGCGGGCCTGCTGGATCAGTTCGGAAGCCTTTGCGTTCGGCTTGGCCTTGACGCGGCGCTCGGCTTCATGAATGGCCTTGGTGGCGGCTTGCAGATCTTTCAGGCGGAACGTGACCTGCTGGTCGAACAGGCTCACCACCACCTGGTAACGCTCGCTGGAGAGATCGGAGTCGAACTTGACCTTGGCACGCTTGGCAATTTCATGCGCGTCCGGGTAGTTGGCCGGCACTTTGGCCCCGAAAGCCGCGTTGGGCAGGATGGGCAGACGGCTGATCTTCGGGTCGAACAGCAGTTCCTGGCCTTCGCGCGAGAGCGTGAAGGCGATGAATTTCTTCGCCTCGTCCGGGTTCTTGCCGCCGGCCACCAGTGCGATGTTGGCCGGCACCACAGCGGTGACCGACGGGTAGATGAATTCGACCGGATAGCCCGAGTACTTGCCGGCCAGACCAAAGAAGTCGATCACCAGCCCCACGCCAAACTGCCCGTTGTTCACCCCGTCGGGCACGGCAAAGCTGCGGTCCGTCACGGCGGCGCAGTTGCCGGCAATCTGCAGCAGCTGGCTCCAGCCTTTTTCCCAGCCCTCGCCTTGCAGGATGGTCTCGACCGTCAGGTGGGTGGTTCCAGAGCGTGAGGGCGACGACATCGCCACATGGCCAAAGTATTCGCCGCGCATCAGGTCGGCCCACTCCTTGGGCGCCGGCACCTTGTTGGCCGCCATGTAGCGGGTGTTCCACATCAGGCCGTAGCCAGCCAGCGCCTGGCCGTAGTACATGTTCTCGGGATCGTTGATCGGGTAGTTGCCCACCTTCGCCGGCGCCTGCGGGTTCTTCACTTCCGGCGCGGGTTGCAGGAATTTGTCCCGCGCCAGCACCTCGAAGGCGTCGGGCGCGGAGGCCCACATCACGTCCGGACGCTGGCCGACGGGCAACTCCTTGATATAGGCGATGCCGGCCGTCGTGTTCTTGTTCAGGATCTCGATCTTGACGCCGGGGTTGCGGGACTCGAAGGCCTTCTTGTAGGCCTCGGTGAGCTCCTTGGGAAACGAGGTGACGACGGCCACGGTGCCCGCATGGGCCACGGAAAAGGCCGTGATCAGGCCGAGCGTCAGAGCGCGGATGGCAATTCGGTTCAACATGAGGTGTCTCCTTCAGGTTTGTGTCGACGTAGCGGCACCAATGTACCGGCCCAACCCCCTTCGCGCCAATCATGGTTTCTGATAGTCGGGATCACTCGCAGCGCTTCTCGGGTTAACCCGCAGCACTCCTGAACCGCGCTTCCTCCTGCAGCCGCAGCACCCGACGCTGCACCTTGCCGGTGGTGGTCATCGGCAGTGCGTCAATGAATTCGATCTCTTTCGGGTATTCGTACGGCGCCAGCTGACCGCGCACATGCTGCTGCAGTTCGGCCACCAGTTTCCGTTCAAACTCAGCCAAACCCAGCGTCAATTCGCCTCTTTCTGCTCCTTTTTCAGGAGACAAAACAACATAGGCCTTCACCAGCGCGCCGCGATCACGATCGGGTTTGGGTACGACGGCCGCATTGGCGACCGACGGGTGCTTGACCAGGCAGTTCTCGATCTCGCCCGGCCCGATGCGGTAACCGGCCGACTTGAACACGTCGTCGGCCCGGCCCTGGTACCAGAGGTAGCCGTCGGCGTCGCGGGTCGCCATGTCGCCGGTGCGGCACCAGTCGCCGGTGTACTTGGCGTTGGTCGACGCCGCGTTCTTCCAGTAACCGAGAAAGAAAACCGGGTCCGGGTGGCCGTGCTGGTCGAAGCGGTTCACTGCCACATCGCCCGGCACGCCATCGGCGCACTCGTTGCCCTCGTCGTCGATCACCGCCACGCGGTGACCCGGGTAGCCCTTGCCCATGCTGCCAGGCCTGGCCGGCCAGCCGATGGCAGGCGCCCCCACGCTCTCCACGTCCCGGGCATCGGCAGAAACGACGGCGGCCGACTTCCCGGTCGCATCAGCCTGCATGGCGCAGTTGCCGACGATGTAGTTGATCTCGGTCTGGCCGAACATCTCGTTGACGGTCACGCCCAGCTGGTCGCGGCACCAGTTGAAGACCGCGTCGCCGACGGCCTCGCCGGCACTCATCAGCGCCTCGAGACGCAGGCGGTATTGCCGGCGCGGCTCGGGCACGGCTTTCATCATTGCCTTGAGCGCGGTGGGGAACAGAAAACTGTGCGTCACGCCATGCTGCTGTATCAGCGAAAACGCCAGTTCCGGGCTGAAACGCCCGCGAAAAGCGACGATGGGCCGGCCGAAGTACAGCGTGGGCAGGAGCGCGTCCATCAAGCCGCCGGTCCAGGCCCAGTCGGCCGGGCTCCAGAAAACCGCGTTCGACTCAGGGCCCGGCTCGAGCGTGAACGGCATGCCGATCGCCCCTGCGTTGAAGCCAAAGCCGTTCTGGCTGCAGACGAAGCCGGTCAGGTTGCCCAGCAGCGCCCGGTGCGGAATCAGCGCACCCTTGGGGTTGCCGGTGGTGCCGCTGGTGTAGATCAGCACGGCGGGGTCATCCGCCGCAGTGTCGGCCATCTCGAAGACCGGCAACGCCTGCGCCAGCGCGGCTTCACAGGCCAGATCCGCCCCCGCAGCCGCGCCACCGACGCCCACCAGCGCCTTCAAGGCCGGGCAGTCTGCGCGCACGCCCTGCAGTGCGTCGAAGGACGCCTCGTCGCACAGGGCCAGCACCGCCTCGCTGTCCTGCAGCCGGAAGGCCAGTGCCTCGGGGCCGAACAGCACCGAAAGCGGCATCGCCACGGCGCCCATCTGCAGCACCGCCATGTAGGCCACCGCCGTCTCGAAGCGCTGGGGCATCACGATGGCCACCCGGTCACCGCGCTGCACGCCCTGCGCGGCCAGCACGTTGGACAGCCGACCCGCAGCATCCCAAAGCGCAGAATATGAATGAAAAGTGACCTTTCCCGTCGTCGAATGGTCGATGATTGCTATTCTTTTATGACCATCGGCACCATCCGCCTGTACCCAGCGCTCGCCGCAGACCCGCGCCATGTTGAAGCGCGCCGGCACCTGCCAGTGAAAGGCGGCACACATGGCGGCGTGGTGATCGCTCTGGCTGGCGGCGGTGTTGTCGCTGTCCGGACTGACGGGCATTGCAGGTCTCCTGAATAATCCGGCCAATGTACCAAGCCCAACGCCCCAGCCGCAGCGAGTTTGTCCCGATCCGCAATCTCCAGTACCACGTCCGCATCTGGGGCGAGGCCACGCCCGGTGTGCCGCCGCTGGTGCTGGTGCACGGCTGGATGGACGTCGGCGCTTCCTGGCAGTTCATGGTGGATGCGCTTTCCGGCGCCTTCGTCGCCGGCCGGCAGATCATCGCGCCCGACTGGCGCGGCTACGGCCAGACCGCCCTGCCCGATGCCGACAACTACTGGTTTCCCGACTATCTGGCCGATCTGGACTTTCTGCTCGACCACTATGCGCCGGACCAGCCGGCGGACCTGGTCGGCCACAGCATGGGTGGCAATGTCGTGATGCTGTATGCCGGCGCCCGGCCCGCGCGCATTCGCCGGCTGGTGAATCTGGAGGGTTTCGGCATGGCCGCCACCCAGCCCGACCAGGCACCGGGACGGTTTGCCAAATGGATGGACGAACTCAAGTCGCTGCACCGTGGCGATCTGGCGCTGCACAGCTATGCCGACGTCGCCGGTGTGGCCCGCCGCCTGATGAAGACCAACCCGCGCCTGCCGCAGGACAAGGCCGACTGGCTGGCGCATTTCTGGGCCGCACCCCGGCGCGAAAGTGATGGCAGCACCCGCTGGCACATCCTGGGCGACCCGGCGCACAAGATCATCAATGCCAGCCTGTACCGTGTCGATGAGGTGCTGGCGATCTATCGCTGCATCCAGGCGCCGACGCTGGCTGTCGAAGCCAGCGACGACAGCCTGAGCCAGTGGTGGCAGGGCCGCTACACGCTGGCCGAGTACCACGAACGCCTGCAGGCGGTGCCCGACTGCCGTCGCGCGGTGGTGCGGGATGCCGGTCACATGCTGCACCACGACCAGCCGCAGGCGCTGGCGGCGCTGCTGGAGCCTTTCCTGGCCTGAAAAGGCGACCGTGAGAAAATGGCAGGTTGACGCCAGCAGCACCTTCGCCTGCCGGGCCTCCCCACTCACACAGGAAACATCCCCATGGAAGCAGAACAAATCAACCAGATCGGCGCCCAACTGACGGACCTGAGCGCCAGGACCGAAGCCTTACGGGGGTATCTTTGACTTCGATGCCAAATCTGAACGGCTGAGAACCGTCAACGCATCGCTGGAAGACCCCACCGTCTGGAACGACCCGAAACGCGCGCAGGAACTGGGCAAGGAAAAGAAGTCGCTGGACGACGTGGTCGTCACGATCACCCATCTGCAGCGCGAACTCGCCGACAACCTGGAACTCTACGAGATGAGCCGGGAAGACGGCGACGAGGCCGGCCTGCGCACCATCGAGGCTGAAGCGGCCAAGCTCGCCGACACCATCGAAAAGCTCGAATTCCGCCGGATGTTCAACAACCCTGCGGATCCGCTGAACGCCTTTCTGGACATCCAGGCCGGCGCCGGCGGCACCGAGGCCTGCGACTGGGCCAGCATGCTGCTTCGCCAGTACCTTCGCTACGCCGAGCGCAAGGGCTTCAAAGCCACGGTGGAAGACCTCTCCGACGGCGACACCGCCGGCATCAAGGGCGCGACGATCAAGATCGAAGGCGAATACGCCTTTGGCCTCTTGCGCACCGAAACCGGCGTGCACCGGCTGGTGCGCAAGAGCCCGTTTGACTCGTCGGGCGGACGCCACACGAGCTTTGCCAGCGTCTTTGTCTACCCCGAGATTGATGACTCCATCGAGATCAACATCAACCCGGCTGACGTGCGCACCGACACCTATCGCGCCAGCGGCGCCGGCGGCCAGCACATCAACAAGACCGATTCGGCCGTGCGACTGACGCACATTCCCACCGGTATCGTGGTGCAGTGCCAGGACGGACGCAGCCAGCACAGCAACCGCGACGTGGCCTGGAAGCGGCTGCGCTCCAAGCTGTACGACCATGAGATGCGCAAGCAACAGGAAGAGCAGCAGAAACTGGAAGACACCAAGACCGACGTGGGCTGGGGTCACCAGATCCGCAGCTACGTGCTGGACCAGAGCCGCATCAAGGACCTGCGCACCAACTTCGAGACTTCGGCGACGCAGAAAGTGCTGGACGGCGATCTGGACCCGTTCATCGAAGCCTCGCTGAAGCAGGGGGTCTGATGGCGGGCGCAGCGCAAGCGCGCACCGGGTCGGCCGTTTTCGAGGTTGGTCGATGATCGAGGCGCTGATCTTCGACATGGATGGCACCATGATCGATTCGATGCCCACCCACGCCCGCAGCTGGCAGGTGTTTGCGCAGCGCCATGGGCTGGCGATCGAGCTGGCCGACCTGCTGCGTCGCACCACCGGCCGCACCGGCGTGGAGTGCATGCGCGAGATCTTTCCGCGCAAACTCGGTGACGACGAAGCACTGACGCTGGCGCTCGAAAAAGAAGTCATCTACCGCGAGCTGTTTGCCCCGGTTTTTGCCGAAGTGGCCGGCTTTTCGAAGTTCGCCGCGCTGGCAGCGAAAATGGGCCTGAAGATCGGTGTGGCCACAGCGGGTGACCGCCACAACATCGCCTTTGCCTTCGAGCACCTGCGGATGCACCCACCGCCCGACGCGGTCGTGGGTGGCGACGAGGGCTTGCCGGGCAAGCCGGAACCGGCCCTGTTCCTCGAAGCCGCCCGGCGCCTGGGCGTTGCGCCCGCGCGCTGCATCGTGCTGGAAGACGCGCCGTTCGGCATTGAGGCAGCCCGCCGCGCCGGCATGCGGGCCATTGCGATCGGCACCAGCCACGGCGCCGCCGAACTCGACGGTCCCCACGTGCTGACGCACGTGCGTGACTACCTGGAATTGATGAAGACCGGAATACTGGAGAAGCTCCATGCTGAGATTGCGTGACGGACAAGCCCCCACCACGGTGACACGCCGTGAAGACTACAGCCCACCGGCCTGGTGGATTGATACGGTCGACCTGACCTTTGACCTGGACCCGGCCAAGACGCGGGTACTCAACCGCATGAGCATCCGGCGCAACCCCGACGTTCCGGCCCAGCCGCTGCGGCTGGACGGCGAAGAGCTGAATCTGGCCCGCGTGCTGGTCAACGGCGCCGGTACATCGTTCAAGTTCGACAGCAGCGCCGGGCGCAACCAGCTGGTGCTGGAAAACATGCCCGAGGGCAACGAGCCATGCAAGCTCGAGATCTTCACCACCTGCGAACCGGCAAAGAACACCCAGCTGATGGGCCTGTACGTCAGCAATGACTCGTTTTTCACCCAGTGCGAGGCCGAGGGCTTCCGGCGCATCACGTATTTTCTGGATCGCCCCGACGTGATGGCCAGCTATACCGTCACGCTGCGCGCCGACAAGGCCCGCTACCCGGTGCTGCTGTCCAACGGTAACCTCGTAGCGCAGGGGCCGGTGGAAGGCGCCGGCAATGAGGGCCGCCACTTCGCCCGCTGGGAAGACCCGCACCGCAAGCCCAGCTACCTGTTCGCGCTGGTAGCCGGGATGCTGGTGGCACGCGAGCAGCGCATCGTCTCGCGTGCAGGCAAGGAGCACCTGCTGCAGGTCTACGTGCGCGCCGGTGACCTGGACAAGACCGAGCACGCGATGAACTCGCTGATGGCCAGCGTGGCCTGGGACGAAGCCCGCTTTGGACTGAGCCTGGATCTGGAACGCTTCATGATCGTCGCCACCAGCGACTTCAACATGGGCGCGATGGAGAACAAGGGTCTGAACATCTTCAACACCAAGTACGTGCTGGCCAACCCTGCCACCGCGACCGACATCGACTACGCCAACATTGAAAGCGTTGTCGGGCACGAGTATTTCCACAACTGGACCGGCAACCGCGTCACCTGCCGCGACTGGTTCCAGCTCAGCCTGAAGGAAGGCCTGACGGTCTTTCGGGATCAGGAATTCAGCCAGGACCTGTGCACCGACCCTTCGGCCCGGGCCGTCCGGCGCATCGAGGACGTACGCGTGCTGCGCACCGTGCAGTTTCCCGAAGACGCCGGCCCGATGGCGCACCCGGTGCGCCCGGACAGCTACCTGGAAATCAGCAATTTCTACACCGTCACCATTTACGAAAAAGGCGCGGAAGTGGTGCGGATGATGCAGACGCTGGTCGGGCGTGACGGCTTTGCGAAAGGCATGAACCTCTATTTCGAGCGCCACGACGGTCAGGCCGTGACCTGTGACGACTTCGCCCAGGCCATTGCCGACGCCAATCCGGACTCGCCGCTCGCCACCCTGCTGCCGCAGTTCAAGCGCTGGTACAGCCAGGCCGGCACGCCGCGTCTTGCGGCCACCGGCGCGCACGACGCCGCCAGCCGCACGTACACACTGACACTGAGCCAGCGCAGCGCAGCGCCGCAAGCCGGGGGCGCGGCCAACCAGCCATTCGTGATTCCGGTGCATGTCGGGCTGTTGCAGCCCGACGGCGCGGAAATCGTGTCGGCGTCCCGTCACCATGTGCTGACACAGGAAAGCGAAACCCTCCTGTTCGAGGGCATCGACCAGCCGCCCGTGCCATCCATTCTGCGCGGCTTCAGCGCCCCGGTGCAGCTGGACTACGCCTACACCGATGCCGAACTGCTGACCCTGCTGGCGCACGACAGCGATCCGTTCAACCGCTGGGAAGCCGGCCAGCGCCTGATGCTCGGTGGGGCACTCGCATTCATCCGCAGCGACGCAACGGTCGAAGGCGCCGCAATCCTCGATGAAGCCAGCCTGGACGCGATGCGCAGTGTCCTGCGCCACCCGCAGCTTGACGCCGCCTTCAAGGAACTGGTGCTGACGCTGCCGTCCGAGAGCTACCTGGCCGAACAGCTCGACAGCGTGGATCCGCAGCGCATCCACGCGGTGCGCGAAGCCATGCGCGAACAGCTGGCAAATTCGCTGCTGGCCGACTGGCAGTGGGCTTGGGACGCACATCACGACAACGGCGCCTACCGGCCCGACACCGTCTCCTCCGGTCGTCGCGCCCTCGCCGGTCTGGCCTTGTCCATGCTGTGCCTGGCAGCCCGGCGCAGCGGCGATGCGGTCTGGCCCGGCAAGGCCTACCAGCGCGTCAAGGATGCGAGCAACATGACCGAGCGCTTTGGCGCCCTGTCGGCGCTGGTGTCCGCCGGCCACGAACTGGCCACGCCCGCGTTGCAGCGCTTTCACGCCCTTTTCAAGGCCGAGCCGCTGGTGCTGGACAAGTGGTTCGCGCTGCAGGCCGGCGCGCCCGACCGCGGCGGCCAGTTGCTGGCCGCGGTGCGCCAGCTGTTGAAACACCCTGATTTCAGCCTGCGCAATCCGAACCGGGCGCGCAGCGTGATCTTCAGCTACTGCAGTGCCAACCCCGGCGGTTTTCACCGCGCCGACGGCGCCGGCTATGCGTTCTGGCAGGAACAGGTCTTGGCACTGGACGCCATCAACCCGCAGGTTGCCGCCCGCCTGGCCCGCGCGCTGGATCGCTGGCGCAAACTGGCTGAACCCTGGCAAGGCGCTGCGCGCAATGCCATAGAGAAAGTCGCCGCAGCGCCCAGCCTCAGCAACGACCTGCGTGAAGTGGTCACGCGCGCACTTGCCGACTGAATCAGACAGACATCAAGAAAAGGGAAAGCAGACCATGGCCCACAAGATCACACTGAGCCGCTACCTCGTCGAACAGCAGCGCGTCGACGGCCTCATCCCCGCGCAGTTGCGCCTGCTTCTGGAAGTGGTGGCGCGTGCCTGCAAAAGCATCAGCCGCGCAGTCAACAAGGGTGCTCTCGGCGACGTGCTGGGCAGCGCCGACAGCGAAAACGTGCAGGGCGAGGTGCAGAAAAAGCTCGACATCATCGCCAACGAGGTGCTGATCGAAGCCAACGAATGGGGCGGTCACCTGGCCGCGATGGCGTCCGAAGAGATGGACGCGATCTACCTGGTGCCCAACCGCTACCCCCAAGGCGAATACCTGCTGATGTTCGACCCGCTGGACGGCTCCAGCAACATCGACGTCAATGTCAGCGTCGGCATGATTTTCAGCGTGCTGAAAAAGCCGGACGGCGACCGCGGCGTCGAAGAAAGCGACTTCCTGCAGCCCGGGCGCCAGCAGGTGGCGGCCGGCTATTGCGTGTTCGGACCGCAGACAACGCTGGTACTCACGGTGGGCAACGGCGTCTCGATGTTCACGCTGGACCGCGAACAAGGCTCGTTCATCCTGACGAACGAAGACGTGAAGATTCCGGAAGACACGAAGGAATTTGCCATCAACATGAGCAACATGCGCCACTGGGACGCGCCGGTTCGCCGCTATATCGACGAATGCCTGGCCGGCAAGGACGGCCCGCGCGGCAAGGACTTCAACATGCGCTGGATCGCCAGCATGGTGGCCGACGTGCACCGCATCCTG
>JACSRS010000208.1 GCA_014879655.1 Burkholderiaceae bacterium | reverse complement strand
TCTGCGTCGTCGGCAGCGTCAGATGTGTATAAGAGACAGGACGCGCCCCGAGGGACTGCCCGACCTGTACGGACTCACCCGTGAAGAGGCGGCGACGATGTTTCCGGGAACGCCCGTCCGGGATGTTTTCCAGTTTGTGCCGCCTGTGCTGCGGTTTTCCGGCGCCGAGCGACGCGTGCTGCGGCTGGCCGTGGCCGGTTTCCAGGACGAGGAAATTGCCGATGAACTGGGCGTGACCGGGCACACACTCAAAAAGGTCTGGCGAGCCGTTTTTGTCAGAGCCGGCGAGCAGTTGCCCGGCATTTTTTCCGACCCCGCCCATGCCGCTGGAGACGGTACGCGCGGGCCTGAAAAGCGGCGGCACCTGTTGCAGTTTCTGCGCGAACATCCGCAGGAACTGCGACCCTGGGTCTGAACGCGACGCCAGTGGCCAGCGGGCGCCGCACCGCCACCCCCTCTTTTAGGTCACTCCCCTTTTTGGGGACTCGGCATTTTTTTCGGCCGACCGAACAATGCGGTTTCTTTGAACTAACTGAAAGGAAATCCCATGTTGATGATGACCACCCCCAGCTCGGCTGAAGCGCTTGAACAGGTCGGCAGCGGCCGACGCATCCAGCCCTACCGCGCCATTCACAAAGGCTTGCGTCAGCTGATGATGCGAACGCTGAACCTTGCTGCAACGCTGGATGCCAGCCTGCCCGACGAACGCGATCAACTGGCCGCTGCGGTCGAAGAAATGCTGCGGACCTGCGCCGACCACCTCGAGCATGAAAACACGTATTTTCATGCGCCGCTGCAGCAACGGGCTGAACGTGCAGTGCTTGCGTTTGAAGACGACCATCAGCAACATCTGGCCTCGATCGAGGAACTGCGCAAGCGCATTGCGGTCATCAAACTGGGCACTGATGACGTCCGCCAGCACGCTTACGCGCTGTACCTGGAGCTCACCCGCTTCGTGGCCGAGAACCTCGAACACATGGCCGACGAAGAGACGCAGCTGACGCTCGCGCTCTGGCAGCACTTCAGCGATGAAGAAATCGAGGGGTTCGAAAACCGGCTGCGCGCATCGCTGACACCGCAGGAAAATGCCTACTACCTGCGCTGGATCGCGGCGGGTTCGGACGCCACGGAGCTGGCGGACATCGCCAGGCAGGCTCGCGCGTCCATGCCCGCAGACGCGTTTGCAGGCATCTGTGCATTGCTGTCCGACGTGCTTCCGGCGCCCCGCTGGACCCGACTGGCGCGCGAACTGGGCGTGCCACCGGTGCCTGGATTCGTCAGCGTCTGACACGCGCGACGGGCTGCTCATCCGGCCCCGCGCCATCGTCGCCGGTAGCGGCCAGCACCGGCAAGGGCGCGGAACCGGCGCGGATCGCGCCCGGGGTCTGGCCGAACCAGCGCCGGCAGGTACGGCTGAAATTGGACGTGTCGACAAAACCGAGCCGGGCGGCGATGGTTTCGACGGTGTCTCGGCCCTCGCACAGGTCGCTCAAGGCGCGCGCTTTGCGAACTTCATCCAACAGCCGCATATAGCGCACGCCTTCGCGCTGCAGTTGTCGCATCAGCGTGCGCGGAGAGCGGTGCAGGGCACTGGCCACGTCTTCGAGCGTCGGGAAGCCGCCCGGCGCGGCCTGCTCCAGCACCTTGCGCACCCGCCCGGCGACTGTTGCCGAAGTGATTGAACGGCCGAGCATTTCGTCGCAGCTCCGGCAGGCCGCCTGATGGGCGCGCGCGTCAGCGGTGATGCAGGTCGTTGGCAGGATGGCCGTGGGCAGGTGCAGCGACAGCGCGTCGCCCCCGAAGCGGAGATGCGCTTCATCCAGTCCGGTGTGCTCGCAATAGGCGGCGCGCCACGGAGGCGGGACAAACGGCAAGACTGCGGTCAACCCGTTCGGACGCTGGCCTGTGCCGTTTTCCAGCAGAACCAGCAGGGTTGAAAAAACTGCGTCGACGACGAACTGGCGCGCCGGGCCGAGGTCGCAGGTGTTCTGAACCTTCAGCGCGCCACCGGCGCCGTCTTCGGTCCAGCTGAAGCGAAACGCGTCGGTGCGCAAGCCGCCGTAGCGGGCGACGGTCTGCAGCAATTCGCGCAGGTCCCGGCTGGTCAGCGCCGCATGGCCGACCAGACCGTGTGCCGAAGCATGGACGACGCGCCCCAGCGCCAGACCTAGCCAGGGCTTGCCGGTGACCTGCAACGCTTGCAGCGCCAGCTGCGTGACTGCCTGCAGCGTGACCGGCTGGTCGTCGCTCGCCAGCACCGCCTCGCTCAGACCCGCGAGCGCGAGGGCGGGCTCGGCGGCCACACCGTGCTGACGCATCAGCATGCACAAGGCGCGCGCATAGGTCGGATGCACCGTTGTTGCTGGCAGCGACAAGGGCCTTTGGAGCTGAATGGCCGACATGTTGGCAGTTAATGACGACATCGTGCCACTCTAGCCGGTGTTGCTCGGGATGAACAGCGGGCAAACTGCGGTGACCCGTGTGACTGCAAGCGGGGGTCGCGCGGCTGCATATTGAACATTCGACAGGAAAACGCTTGTGAACCAGACTATCACGCATGATGGCCAGGGCCAGCCGGTCTATCGCGACCCCAAGCGCTACGCCTGGGTGATGTCGCTGGCGGTACCCGCGTTTGTGGGGGCCGGACCGCTGCTGATGCTGTGGAGCGGTCAGGTCTGGGCGCTGTGGCTGCCGGCGCTGGCGCTGTACGGCTTCGTCCCGCTGCTGGACGCGCTGCTCGGCGTGGACCGCAGCAATCCACCGGAATGGGCCGTGCCCCAGCTGGAGGCGGACCGTTATTACCGCTACATCACCTGGGCGCTGGTGCCCATTCTGTGGGCAGCATTCGTGTTTTCGGCGTGGTTCGTGGTGACGCACGACCTGCCCTGGCACGGCTGGCTGGCCATGGTGCTGATCGGCGGCACGATCGGGGGTTTCTGCATCAACCTGGGCCACGAGATGGGCCACAAGCAGACCCGGCTGGAGCGCTGGCTGGCCAAGATCGTGCTGGCGCCTACCGGTTACGGGCACTTCTTCATCGAGCACAACCGGGGGCACCACCGCGACGTGGCCACGCCGGACGACCCGGCCTCGTCGCGCATGGGCGAGTCGATCTGGCGTTTCGTGCTGCGCGAAATGCCCGGCGCGGCGCGGCGTGCGTGGCGGCTGGAGCAGGACCGGCTGCGTCGCGACGGGCTGCCGCTGTGGTCGCTGCACAACGAAATCCTGCAGCCGGCGCTGATCACGCTGGCGCTGTGGTCGGTGCTGGTCGCCTGGCTGGGTCTGGCCGTGCTGCCGTTCCTGCTGGCGATGTCACTGTGGGCCAACTTCCAGCTGACCTCGGCCAACTACATCGAGCACTACGGCCTGCTGCGCGGGCGTCGGCCGGATGGCCGCTACGAGATGTGCAAGCCGCACCACTCGTGGAACAGCAACCATGTGTTTTCGAACTGGGCGCTGTTTCATCTGCAGCGCCACTCCGACCACCATGCGCATCCCGGCCGGCGCTACCAGTCCCTGCGGCACTTTGAAAACCTGCCGCAACTGCCCAGCGGCTATTTCGGCATGTTCCTGGTGGCTTACGTGCCGCCGCTGTGGTACCGGGTGATGGACCGGCGGCTGATCGAGGCGGTGGGCGGTGACGCCAACCGCATCAACTTCCAGCCGGACCAGCGCGTGCGGCTGATGCGCGACCACGGCCTGCGCTGAGCGCCAGGCCGGGTCGGATCTTCAGCCCGTCAGCCTGTCAGCCCTTCAGACCGGCTGCGTCGCGCAGCGCAGCAGCGCGGTCGGTGCGTTCCCAGCTGAACTCGGGCTCCTCGCGGCCGAAGTGGCCGTAGGCGGCGGTTTTTTCGTAGATCGGCCGCAGCAGGTCGAGCATCTGGATGATGCCCTTGGGACGCAGGTCGAAATGTTCGCGCACCAGCGCGGCGATCTGCTCGTCGGGGATCACACCCGTGCCTTCGGTGTAGACCGTGACGTTCATCGGATGCGCCACGCCAATCGCGTAGGCCACCTGGATCTGGCACTGGCGCGCCAGCCCGGCCGCGACGATGTTCTTGGCCACATAGCGGCAGGCGTAGGCCGCCGAACGGTCGACCTTGGTCGGGTCCTTGCCACTGAAAGCGCCGCCGCCGTGCGGGCAGGCACCGCCGTAGGTGTCGACAATGATCTTGCGCCCGGTCAGGCCGCAGTCGCCCTGCGGGCCGCCGACGACGAAGCGGCCGGTGGGGTTGATCAGGTACTTGGTGTCTTTCAGCCACTCGTTGGGCAGTACCGGCTTGATGATGGTCTCGATCACCGCCTCGATGAAGCTGGCCTTCATCTTCGTCTGTGTCTCGCTCTGGTCGGGGCTGTGCTGGGTGGACAGCACCACGGTGTCGATGCTGTGCGGCTTGCCGTCCAC
>JACSRS010000132.1 GCA_014879655.1 Burkholderiaceae bacterium | reverse complement strand
GTACAGCCGGTAGGTCTGACCGGCATTGCCGTCAACGTCGAAAGCCAGATTGACGTCGGCAAACTGCAGCCGCTCGACGTTGATCAGGGCGTCTGTGCCGTCGAAGCCCGAGAGACTGGCCACCGATAGGCTTGCGCCCACATGCAGGATGGAGTGCGTGCTGCGGTTGCCCGCGTACACCGCCGTGTCGATCCCCGTGCCGCCGTCGATGCTGTCGTTGCCACCCAGGCCGATCAGGAAGTTGTTGCCAGCCAGGCCGCGAAGTGTGTCGGACGCGGCCGTACCGATGAGCACATCTGCAGCGGAGGAGCCGGTGAAGCGGTAGGGTTCGATGTAGGTCATTCCATTCTGGATGGCCGGTAGCAGCGCCGCCTTGTTCTCCGGGGATTCCGAGAATCCTGTCAGCACCTGCTCGCGGGTCTGGGCGCCACTGGCCAGCTGGTTGACCCAGTAGCCGTAGCCTCCGGCATCGGGAGCGCGTTGCAGCACATTGCTGTAGAGCAGGGTGACAAACTGCGCGTTGGTGGGGTTGGCGCCATACAGGCCCCGGAACTCGGCGCTGCCGATGAAGCCGCTGGCAACCTCCAGCAAAGTCAGGCCATGGTCCACGCCGCTGATCCAGCTGCCCAGGCCCCCCTGGTCGGGAACGCGGTTGAATGCGGCCTGATAGAGGCGGTAGACCTGTCCGGCTCCGCCGTCGATGTCGAAGGCCAGTGTCACATCGGCGAAGTGCAGGCGTTCGATGCCGGAGAGCGTGTCAGTGCCTTCGGGGCCGCTCACGCTCAGGCCGCTGGCGGTCTGGGTGACGGTGTAGCCCGCACGGTTGTTCGAATACACAGCCGTGTCCAGACCGGCGCCACCGTCCAGCGTGTCGTTGCCTGCCAGGCCGATCAAGACGTCGTTGCCGGCCAGGCCGGAGATGGTGTCAGGGCCACCCTGGCCGATGAGGATGTTGGCGGCGCCATTGCCGGTGAGTGCCAGGTCGGCGACAGCAACAGAAGCGTCTAGGCTGTAGCGACCTGTGGCTTGGTCAAAGCCACCCGCCTCCAAGAAATAGGTGCCCGTGACAGAAGGTGTGTAGAAGAGCAATGAATTCAGATATTCGCCGCTGTCGTCGTCAAAAGCCAATTCAACTCCCCTGGCGTCGTATAGGACCAGGTAGGTATCTCCCAGGCCATCCGTGGGTGCGGCATTCAACGCAAAAGTGTAGGACTGACCCGCGACAAGACTCACAGCGAACCAGTCCTTGTCACCAATACGCTCAACATGCCCGGTGGTGCTTCCACCAATCTGCACCAAACCAGTTGTCTGGGCAGAAGCTGCGTAGTCGTCGGACTGAGTGGCGACCGTCGAGAAGTTGTAGCTGGTGGTGCCGCCGTAGGGGTTGCCGGCCAGGTCGCGCACGCTACCGACGGCAAACTCCACTTTGTAGTCGGTGCTGTAGTCCAGATCGGCCGACGGGTTGAGGGTCAGTGTGTTACCCATGATGCTCAGGTTTGCGCTGGTGGCCGCGTCGTAGATGGCCACGATCGCTCCAGCTGCCGTCTTGAGCACAATGGCGCCACTGCCGCGCTGGATGGCTTCGCTGAAGCTCAAAACGATGTCAGCCCCTACTTCAACGCCGCTGGCCTCGTCGGCGGGCAGCAAGGATGTAACGAACGGCGCCTGCGCGTCCAGCGCAAGAATGTCTGCTGCTGAGACGAGGACATCCGTGAATCGGAACAATTCGACGCCCTGGACCGTGTCAGTACCGGTTGCCGCGCTGGTGACGGTGAAGGCTTGGCTGCCTGCGTCATAGGTAAAGTCGAAGATGGAATAAGCGCCCGAATAGTCCGCCACGTCGATGCCGTTGCCACCAGACAACGTGTCGTTGCCGGCGCCGCCGATCAGCGTGTCATTGCCGTTGCCCCCTGACAGCAGATCGTTTCCGTCCAGTCCCACCAGCAGGTCGCGCCCACCTCTGCCTTCGATCCGGTCGCCCAGCACGTCGCCAATCAGTTGCTCGTCGGTATCCCAGCCCACCATGTACAACGCAGAAGCACGGTCGTCCCAACGATTGACCACATCTGTCAGTGTTGTCGGTTTCATGGCCCAACCGAGATCCTGCAGCAGAGCCAGTTCGAGGCGGCCCAGCGAGTAGCGCTCACCATCGTAGAAGGTGTAGCTGTTCAGGTTGCTGGCCACAATCCACGGCATGGCACTGTTCGCCAGAGTGGGGCCCGCGCCCAGATGGGACATCGACTGCGATCCCCCGAGGCGGACTTCTGCCTCCTGCCCCAGCAGCGCCGTGGTTTCGGATCCTGTAAAAAAGGCGCGGCCGCCGCTCACTTCAATGAGCGAGTCCCACACCGATTCATAGGTGTCGGGCAACGCGCCGGTTTCACGGTTGCGCCAGCCGTTGACGCCCATGCCATGCAGCAACTCGTGAAGAATGACCGAAAACCCGTCGGTCATGCCATCGGGTGGATGGCCTGCAAGGCTCGTTGCGATATCCGGGTCCCACCAGATACGGTTTTGGTAGCTGACGTCGGCAGGATCAATCAGGATCGTAAAGTCGGGCGTTTGCGGATGGGGGTCAATGCCGGACCGCGATTCGGCAAGCATTGAAGCTTCGAAGACATTCCTGCCGTCGGACACGCCGGCCAGGACATTGTCCCCATAGGCTTCGAAACGCCCGGTTCCCGTGGTCTGGACACGGACTTCAACGTTCAGAACGCCTTTGAAGACAACGTAGCTGTCCAGGTAATTGACCGCCGCCCGGATCGTCGTGTTCAGCAACGGCAAACCGGGCAGGAAATTTGTCGGGTCGTTGTAGGAAATGTTGACAAATGCCATTCGAATGCCTCTGCTTGAATTGCGCGCTCAAAGAAACTGAATTCATGAAGTTCCGGATTTGACTTGGGTCATTCCTGATCCACTGTCCCGCGTCCGGATCGACCTTCAGAACAGCTTAGCCACACAGACTGCTCATCACATCCCCTGAACAGGTGATGCCAAGTCTGGCCAAACGGAGGAAGCGAAAACCAGATGCGACTCACCAAGTATCGACAAACCGCGCTGGCAACTCGCCCATGCGGCTCGACGCCAGGCCGCGCGCCAGCCAGGCGCGGGTTTCGGCCGGGTCGATGACGGCGTCTATCTCCAGCGTCGCCGCCATGCTCATTGCCGAGCCGTTTTCGTATTGCTGCGCCAGCAGCCTCTGAAACAGCGCCTCGCGCGCCGGCCCCTCGGGCAGTGCCTCCAGTTCCTTGCGGTAGCCCAGCCGCACCGCGCCTTCCAGCCCCATGGCGCCAAATTCGCCGGTGGGCCAGGCGACGGTGAACACCGGCGCGTGAAAACCGCCGGCGGTCATGCCCATCGCGCCCAGTCCGTAGCCCTTGCGCAGCACCACGCTGAAATACGGCACGCGCAGGCTGGCGGCGGTGACGAACAGCCGGCTCACGTGGCGCACCTGGGCCTTTTCCTCGATGTCCGGCCCGACCATGAAACCGGGCGTGTCGACCAGGCTGACCAGCGGCAGGCCGTGCGCGTTGCACAGTTGCATGAAGCGCGCGGCCTTGTCGGCGGCGTCGGCGTCGATGGCGCCGCCCAGGTGCAGCGGGTTGCTGGCCATCAGGCCCACGGGCCGGCCTTCGATGCGCGCCAGCGCGGTGTGGATGCCGATGCCAAAACTGGTGCGCAACGCCAGCAGGCTACCGGCGTCGGCGATGCCGGCCATGGCGGCGCGAGTGTCGTAGACGCGCAGGCGGTTTTCCGGCACCACGGCGCGCAGCGCCAGTGCGTCGGGCGCGATCCAGTCTTTCAGCCGGCCCTGGAAGAAGGACAGGTAGTGCCGAGCGGCAGCCACCGCTGCGGCTTCGTCGTCCACCAGCACGTCGATCACGCCGTTGGCATGCTGCACATCGCTCGGGCCGATCTGCTCGGGCTTGAACACGCCCAGTCCGCCACCCTCGATCATCGCCGGCCCGCCCATGCCGATGTTGCTGTCTTTCGTGGCGATGATCACGTCGCTGCAGCCCAGCAGTGCGGCATTGCCGGCAAAGCAGCGGCCGCTGACCACACCGACCACCGGTACCTGACCCGAAAGGCGGGCGTAGCTGGCGAAGGTGCCGACGTGCAACCCGGCGACGATGGGCATGTCGGTGTCGCCCGGGCGCCCGCCGCCGCCTTCGGCAAACAGCACCACGGGGAGCTTCTGCGCCAGCGCGATGCCCAGCAGGCGATCCGTCTTGGCGTGGTTGCGCATGCCTTGTGTGCCGGCCAGCACGGTGGCGTCGTAGGCCATGACCACGGTGCGGCTGCGCTCGGGCCCGTGGATCAGGCCGTTGACCGAGCCGATACCGGTCACCATGCCGTCGGCCGGCGTGTTGGCGATCAGGTCCTCCTCGCTGCGGCGGCTGCGTTGCGCGGCCACGGCCAGCGCGCCGTATTCGATGAAACTGCCGTCGTCGCACAGGTCGGCGATGTTCTCGCGCGCCGTGCG
>JACSRS010000209.1 GCA_014879655.1 Burkholderiaceae bacterium | reverse complement strand
TGCAGAACACGGCCTATTCGGTGAACATCAAGGAACGGCTGGACTTCAGCTGCGCGCTGTTCGACGACCAGGGCCACCTGATCGCCAATGCGCCGCACATGCCGGTGCACCTGGGCAGCATGGGCGAGAGCATCAAGACGGTGATCCGCGAAAACCGGGGCGCCATGCAAAACGGTGACGTCTACGTGCTGAACGACCCCTACCATGGCGGCACGCACCTGCCCGACATCACCGTCATCACCCCGGTCTATCTGGCCGACGGCGATGTCTCGCCGACCTTTTACGTCGGCAGCCGGGGCCACCACGCCGATGTGGGCGGCACCACGCCAGGGTCGATGCCGCCGTTTTCGACCCGCATCGAAGAAGAGGGCGTGCAGATCGACAACTTCAAGCTGGTTGATGCCGGTGTGCTGCGAGAGACGGAGATCATCGAGTTGCTGGAGAAGGGGGCCAGATACCCCAGTCGCAATCCGCAGCAGAACCTGGCCGACCTGAAGGCGCAGATCGCGGCCAACCACAAAGGCGTGCAGGAACTGCGCAAGATGGTGGCGCAGTTCGGGCTGGATGTGGTGCAGGCCTACATGGGCCATGTGCAGGACAACGCCGAAGAGTCGGTGCGGCGCGTCATCACCCGGCTCAGGGACGGCGCGTTCACACTGCCACTGGACAACGGCGCGCAGATCCAGGTGGCGATCCGCGTTGACGCGGCCAGTCGCAGCGCCGAAATCGACTTCACCGGCACCTCGCCGCAGCAGAGCAACAACTTCAACGCGCCCACGGCCGTCTGCATGGCAGCGGTGCTGTACGTGTTCCGCTCGCTGGTTGACGATGACATTCCGCTCAACGCCGGCTGCCTGAAACCGTTGAAGGTGGTCATTCCGCCGGGTTCCATGCTGAACCCGAATCCGCCGGCGTCGGTGGTGGCGGGCAACGTCGAAACCTCCACCTGCATCACCAATGCGCTGTTCGGCGCCCTGGGCGTGATGGCGGGCAGCCAGCCGACGATGAACAACTTCACTTTCGGCAACGCCGAGCATCAGTATTACGAAACCATTTCCGGCGGCAGCGGCGCCGGGGGGCTGTTCGACGCAGGCGGCGCGCTCACCGGCGGGTTTGACGGTACCAGCGTCGTGCAGACGCACATGACCAACTCGCGCCTGACCGATCCGGAGGTGCTGGAGTTCCGCTTTCCGGTGCGGCTGGAGAGTTACGCGATCCGGCAGGATTCCGGCGGCCAGGGGCGCTGGCGCGGCGGCGACGGGGGTGTGCGGCGCGTGCATTTTCTGGAGGCCATGACAGCCAGCATCCTGTCCAACGGCCGGGTGCATCCGGCGTTCGGCATGGCGGGCGGCTCGGCAGGTGCGCCTGGCGTGAACCGTGTCGTGCGAGCCGACGGCAGGGTGGAAACGCTGGCGCACATCGGCAGCGCCGACATGCAGCCGGGCGACGTGTTCGAGATCCACACGCCGGGTGGCGGCGGATTCGGCAAGGCCTGAAGGCTGGCTCCGCTGCGTCTGGGTTCAAGGGCCGGGCTCGGGGCCTCGGGTGAACGAGGCCTGCGCCGGTTGCCGGCGTATCAACAAAAAGTCACGAAATAATAGCAACAAGTGACGGATTGACAGTGAGATGAGGCCAAAATGACGTAGAAAAACCCGCCGAAGCGGGTCAGGGGTCGCTATTGCGCCGGGGCCAGACGGTGTGTCTGGCGTCCGGGTGATAACGGCTCACTTCTTCGCGGCTGCGCTCGCTGCCGGTTTGGCCGAAGCGCTGGCGGCGGGCTTGGCGGCTTCAAGCTTGGCATCCTTCTTTTCTTCCTTGGAAGCGGGTGCAGCTGCCGGCTTGGCTTCCGGCTTCTTCTCTTCGGCCTTTGCGGCCGGCTTGGCGTCTTTTGCTGCCGGCTTGGCGTCCTTGGCAGCGGCTTTTTCATCCTTCTTGGCAGGCGCGGCGGCGGCGCCCTTGAAAGCGGCGCCGTTGACCGTCAGGCCTTCGGCCGAGAACTTGGCGGCGTTGGTGTCGCCCACGCCTTTGACGCGGTTGATGAAATCGTCCCAGTCCTTGAAGTTGCCTTTCTTGCGCTCGTCCAGAATCTTGCCGGAAATGCCGGGGCCGATGCCCTTGATGCCGTCGAGTTCAGCGGCGGTTGCCTTGTTCACGTCCACCGCTGCAAAGGCTGCAAAGGCGTACAACATGGCCACGATGGCCAGAATTTTCTTCAACATGGGGTCTCCTGTGTCATGAAAAACCCGGCGAAGTTGCCGGGGTCCGGTCTATAACGGTCGCCGGTTGGCCGGCGTTGACCGCGTTCAATGGCTGATCGCAGGTTTGCTGGTCGATGTGGTGGGTCTGTGCCGTGGACAAGGGGCCGGGGCGGCGAACGGTGCTCAGAGTTCTTCGACGCGGCGCGGCGAAATGCTGTCCCAGTTCAGGCAGCCGGGGCATTGCCAGAAATGGTCCTTGACCTCGAAACCGCAGGCAGCGCAGCGGTAGCGGCTCAATGGCCGGGCCGCGTGATCAAGTGCGCGCTGCACAAGTGGCCGGTGCTCGTCGTGTTCCAGCTTCTCGCCCGTCATCCAGCGCGCAGCGGCGATCAGCGACGGCTCCTTTTGCAGATGGCGGATGTAGCCCCTGCGCCCCTGCTGGACATCGCCGCCGGTGTGCGCGGCCGACTCCAGCGTCACGATGGCCTCGGTGACGTCCAGTGCCGGCGTCTGCTGCTCCAGCGACTGCAACAGCTTCAGGATGCGTGGCCCGTCGCCGCAGGCCAGTGCCGATTGCGCCAGACTGACGGCAACCAGCGGCGCGGCGGACGGCATGCGTTCGACCAGCTCCACCAGGGTCTGCAGCGCTTGCGGATGCCGGCTCTGCGTGCGTTGCAGCGCAGCGAACTGCACGCGCGGCCGGGTTGCCTGCGGCGCGTCGGCAATGGCCTGCTCCAGCAGTGACTGGGCCGCGACGGTGTCGCCGGAAGCGGCTGCCGTGGCCGCCTGTTCGCAGAGGTAGTGCGCCAGCCGGATCGAGAAACTGGCTTCGCCGGCCGCCTGCAGCTTGCGCGCGATCTCGGCCGCCTGCGGCCATTCGCGCGAGCGCTCGCAGATGCCCAGCCGCGCCAGCCGCGCCTCGTTCTGGAACGGCGTGCCTTCGAGCTTTTCCAGCGCATCCTCGGCGCGGTCCAGCAGACCGGCCTTCAGAAAATCAAGCGCCAGCGCATGCTGGGCGCGCTGGCGGTCGTGCACCGTGATGTCGCCGCGCTGCAGCAGGTGCTCGTGCACCCGGACGGCGCGCTCGTATTCGCCGCGCCGGCGAAACAGGTTGCCCAGCGCGAAGTGCAGTTCGGACGTGTCGGGGTCGTTCTGCACCGCTTCGATGAAGGCATCGATGGCCTCGTCCTGCTGCTCGTTGAGCAGGAAGTTCAGGCCCTTGAAGTAAGCCTTGGGCGCGAGGCGGTTTTCCATGCGCAGTTGCCGCAGGTCGAAGCGCGACGCGAGCCAGCCGAGCGCAAAGGCAATCGGCAGGCCCAGCAGGATCCAGAGGGTGTCAAACTCCATGGATGACGTCGGAATCCGGCGTTTGTCTTTCGGCAGCCCTGGCCAGCGGCGGCTGGACGGGTGCCTTCGCCGCCTTGCGGTGATGCCACCAGCGCGGCACCATGCCCAGCGCGCCGACGGCCACGCCGGCGGTGAACGCGGCCAGCACGATCAGAACCATCGGCGCGCGCCATTGCGTGCCGAAGAAAAAATGCACCGAAGCGTCTTGCTGGTTGTTCAGCGCAAACGCAAACAGGGTAAAAAAAATGGCTGCCTTCAGCATCCACTGAAGCAGCCGCAGGAGCGTTTTCATGAATCTCCCCAGGGATGGGTCGATTCTACCGGCGAGACATCGGCGCCGACCGGCCGCCTGGTGTGCCGTCCTTTACGAGGGGCGTTCGGGGCTTTCGCCCTCCAGCGCCTTCAATTCTGCCGTGCGGCGGTCCACCGCTTCTCGCAACGCCTTGCCCGGCTTGAAGTGCGGTACCCGCTTTTCGGGAATGGCCACGCTTTCGCCGGAACGCGGGTTGCGCCCCATGCGGGGCGGTCGCCGGTTGATCGAAAAACTGCCGAAGCCCCGGATCTCGATCCGGTGACCGCGCGTCAGTGCATCACTCATCGCGTCCAGAATCGCCTTCACGGCAAATTCGGCGTCGCGGTGTGTGAGCTGGCTGAAACGGGCCGCCAGTTCTTCGACGAGGTCTGATCGGGTCATCGGGCAAGCGGGGAGCCTGCGCCGGAGCGACTTTCGCCGCCCGGCCGGCCCCCTTCAGGATTACTTCGAGTCGTTGTTGTCCAGCTTGGCGCGCAGCAGGGCGCCCAGGCTGGTCGTGCCGGCGTTTTCACGCGCCGACTGCTGGCTCAGGCTCTGCATGGCTTCGTTCTGGTCCGCCATGTCCTTGGCCTTGATCGACAGCTGGATGTTGCGGGTCTTGCGATCCACGTTGACCACCACGGCC
>JACSRS010000181.1 GCA_014879655.1 Burkholderiaceae bacterium | reverse complement strand
ATAGCCCTGCGTCCAGGCATCGCGCTGGTTGTTCGACACTGCGCCAAAGATCAAGGCGAGGACGACCACAGCCGCGACGCCGATCAATAGAAACCTTCCACGCACCATTGTGCACCTCCTGCACCTGTGAATGAATGGTGGCTCAACCGGAATGCATGGGATCGGGCCGTACGTGCCGGGGACGGGCTTCCGCCCCTTCGGTCGAGCCGACATCGATCAGCCCGTCCCCGGCACGTACCCACACGCGATCCGGTTGACCCTGAATTGTTCGCGCCGGGCGCTTGCTGTCAATCAGGAACTGAACCCGGCTTGTCTTCATCTTGACGGGCAGGTGTGAAAAAGGTGTGAAGGTCTTGGGGAGGTATTGTGAGGTCCAAAAAAGCATTATGTCGGACATTCGCTCTGTGCTATGCTTGCGACGCCACAAAGCAGTGTGTGAGGTTTATTCACCAAACATCAGCCATGCAATATCTTGACTTCCATCTGCGCATCGGCGCAGGGCAAAGCGGCCACTATCCGGTTGCCGTCGTCGCGTCGCCCGACGGTGAGGCGAGCGACGTGGCGATCATCCCGGTCGATGATCCAGACTTCTGGGCGCGCTTTGATCGCCTGGCGGCGGTGCGCGCCGGCGACAAGACGGCCTTGGCGGGGGATGATTTGACGGCAGATGAAGCGCAGGTTGCCGAAGAGACCGGACGCTTCCTCTTCGACCTGGTCTTTACCGGCGCTATCCGCGAAACCTATCACAGCAGCCTGACCCTGGCGCGACACGCTGCGCAGGGGCTGCGCATCGAAGCGCCGGAGCTGGCCGCGCTCCCCTGGGAGTTGCTGCACGACGAAGCGCCCCTCAGCCTCGGCATCGAGACGCTGCTGACCCGTTATCTGGAACTCAGCCGCGCCAGCACGGCGCTCACGGTGCCGCCGCCGGTGCGCATCCTGGGTATGGTGGTCAGCCCCAAGGACTTGACGCCGCTGGCCGTCGACGAGGAGCAGCGGCGCGTCGAGAACGCCATCGACCATCTGCGCGAGCGCGGCGATGTGCAACTCACCTGGCTCGACGGGCAGAGCTGGCGCGACCTGCAAAGCGCGCTGCGCGATGGCGAGTGGCATATCCTGCATTTCATCGGGCATGGCAGCTTTGATCCCGCCGAGGGCGAAGGGCTGATTGCCTTTGCCAACGAAGAGGGCGCCGCGCACTTTTTGCCCGCCAGCAAAATCGGCCAGTTGGTCGAAGGTTATCCCTCGCTGCGGCTGGTGGTGCTCAATGCCTGCGAAGGGGCACGCGCCAGCCCGGAGAATCTTTACTCCAGCGTCGGCGCCGTCATGATGCAAAAGGGCATTCCTGCGGTCATCTCCATGCAATATCCCATCACCGACGTGGCCGCGCTGGAGTTTTCACGCAGCCTCTATGATTCGCTCGCCCACAGCCTGCCGGTCGATGCCGCGGTGACCAAGGCGCGCCAGGCCATCAGCTTTACGTTGGACGACAGCACCGAGTGGGCGACGCCCGTGCTGCACATGCGCTCGCCCGACGGCAACCTCTTCGATCTCGATGTTGCCAGCCTGGTCTTTCCCCCCGCGCCGCCGGCGGCCACGCCCGCTTCGTCACCTGCCCCCTCGCCACCTTTGCGCGCCGTCCCCTCTCCCTCGCTGCACCCCACCACCGTTGTGTCCCCGCCCAAAGAACGGGAGATTCTCCTGCGCCGCGTGCACAAATTCTGGGTGGAAGGTGTGCTGGAAAATTCGCTCTTTCACAGCACGCTGCTCGACCTGGGCATGGAGACGCTTGCGGGCACGGTTGACAATCCGTGGTCTACGGTGGTCGAGCGCCCGGGTGCGGCCAGCACGCTGTTGCCGGAAGACCAGACGCTGGCGACCGTGTTCGACGAAGAGGGCGGCTCGCTGCTGATCCTGGGGGAACCGGGTTCCGGCAAGACGACCAGCCTGCTGGATCTGGCGCGCACGCTGCTCGCACGCGCCACGGCGGACACGCTGCTGCCCGTGCCGGTCATCTTCACGCTCTCTTCGTGGGCTGCCACCCATGCCACGCTGATCGACTGGATGGCCGGCGAGTTGAGCGCCAAGTATCAGATGCCGAGGAAGACCGGCAAGGAGTGGCTCGAAGGCGGCCAGGTGCTGCCGTTGCTGGATGGGCTGGATGAACAGGCCGTGCAGGCGCGCGCAGCCTGCGTCGAGGCGATCAACCACTACGTGCTCGACGGCGGGCTGACGGGCGTTGTGGTCTGCTGCCGCTCGAAGGAGTATATCGAGCTGCCCACCCGCCTGGGGCTCAATGCGGCGGTGCGCCTGACTGAGTTGCGCGACGAGCAGGTGCAGGCTTATCTGGCGGCGGCGGGCGAGCAACTGGCCGGTCTGCAGTTGGCCTTGCAGCAGGAGCCAACGTTGCGCATCGAAGCGCGGTCGCCGCTGATGCTCAACCTGCTGGTGCGCGCCTATCAGGGGTTGACGGTGGCCGACATCCGGCAGGAGCGGCCCGACAGCGTCGCCGCGCGGCGCAACCAGATCATGGCCGCCTATGTTGCACGCATGTACCGCCGTTCGCAGGAAAGGCGGGCAGTATGAGCAAGCCACGCGATATCTACTACGCCGAAGCCCAGGTCAATCGCTGGCTGGCCTGGCTGGCTTCCAACATGCGCCGCCATGACCAGACCGTCTTCCTGATTGAGAACTTGCAGCCAGGCTGGTTGCAGACAAGCGGCGAACGACGCACATTCACGGGACTGACGCGCCTGCTGTGGGGCATCTGGGCCGGGCTGACCACTGCCCTGCTGATCGGGTTGGCGATCGGGCTGGATCAGGAGCAGAACATCGGGCTGATGGGCGCCTTGATGGATGGGTTGAGTTTTGGGCTGCTCGCCGGCATCGTAATCGGGCTGCTCGCTGGCCTGATCGACGCGCGCAAGTTACGCAGCAGCGCAGCGCCCGGCGCGGCGGCACGCCCGCCGGGCAGCCGGAAGTTTGTGACGAGCCTGCTGGGGGTCGCCCTGGCGGTTGGGGTGCTGATCGGGCTGCTTGGCCCTATCCTCGGCGTTCTGATTGAGCAGCCGGATAGCCGGCTGCTGGCCGGGCTGCTGGACATGTTGAGTGGCGGGCCAATTATTGGGCTGTTCTTTGGACTGCTCTTTGCGCTGATTTTCACCTCACGCAGCACCTTCCGCAGCGCCTCCACCGCGATCCGTCCGGTGGAGACCCTCAACTGGTCACGCGCGGCCGCCCTGCGCGTGGGGAGACGGGGGCTGGTGGTCGGGCTGCTCTTTGGCCTGATCTTCGGTCTGATCGCCGGGCTGATCGCTGATCTGGAGGGCGGCATGGTGGATCTGGTGGTCACCGTGCTGGTGATCGGGCTGCTCTTTGCGCTGATCTTCACGCTGCTCTTTGGGCTGATCGGCGGCCTCACCCCGGTCATGCAGGAGCTGAAAACCGCCCCCAATCAGGGCATCCGGCTTTCCGTACAAAACGCGCTGCGCATCGGCGGGATCGGCGGGCTGCTCGGCGGGCTGGGGATGGGCAGCCTGAGCCTGCTTTTGCTGGGCAGCGTTGGGCAGGCCATCGGAGCTGGCATTGTCTACGGCCTGATCGTGGCCGTTGTGGTGGGGGGATGGTTTGGCGGCATCGACGCGCTCGAACATGGCATCCTGCGCCTTATCATCTCCCGCAAGGGCTATGCCCCGCTTGACTACGCCCGCTTCCTCGACTACGCGGCCGCCGAACTCAACTTCCTGCAGAAGGTGGGGGGCGGCTATCTGTTCGTTCACCGCTACCTGCTGGAGTACTTCGCCGCGATGGTTGACGCCCCCGCCCAGGACGCTGCAACAGACCCCGTCACACATCGTCAAGGCAAGCAGGCGATGAGCGCAGAAAAATTGTAATGATCCCATCGGCTGCCACAGGCCACGAATTCGACGGAAAAGCCGGATAAATCTCACACGAATCCGCGTAGATCCGTCGAATCCGCCAAATCCGCGGCCTATTCCCTTTACCAGTTGGTCACCGACCCATCCGGCCGGCGCCAGTGGGGCGCCTCCCAAAAGCGCCATGCCTGCGCCTGCGCCAGATCTTCATCCAGCTCCACGCCCAGTCCCGGCGCCTCCGGCACGGGGAAGAGCGTGCCGTCGAGCCGCGGCTGCACGGGGAAGAGTGCGTCGGCGTCGTTGCGGCCCGACTCGCCGTAGTAGAGATTCTCCGTGGGCGTGACGCGCACCTCCAGCCAGGCGAAGTTGGGCACGGCCGCGGCCAGGTGCAGCGTCGCCGCGGTGCAGACCGGGCCAAGCGGGTTGTGCGGCATCAGGTCGATGTAGTGCGCCTCGGCCCAGCCCGCGACTTTCATCGCCTCGGTGAAGCCGCCGACGTTGCAGATATCGATGCGCGCAAAGTCGGTCAGGTGCTGCTCGATGTAGGGCAGGAAGTGCCACTTGCTGGCGAACTCCTCGCCCACGGCAAAGGGGATCGGCGTCAGCTTGCGCAGCGCGGCATAG
>JACSRS010000087.1 GCA_014879655.1 Burkholderiaceae bacterium | reverse complement strand
TGCGCATCGAGCACGAACTGAAATGGCGCGCCATGGTGCCCGAGCACGGCTCGACCTGGCCGGCGTGAGCCTCGCACCACCGCTCAACCGTCAAACAGCGTGCCTTGTCCGGGAGCTGCCGGTGGCCGAAACCGCGTCAAATCCAGCTCCACCCGCTCACCGCCATAACCCAGCCGTGCGCAGGCTTTTTCAAACCGCTGGCGCAGCAGGTCGGCCCAGACGCCGTCGCCCTTCATGCGCGTGGCAAAGTCGGCGTCGTAAACCTGCCCGCCGCGCATCTCCTGCACCCGCGCCATCACGCGCTCGGCCCGGTCGGGGTAATGCAAGTCCAGCCACTGCCTGAACAGCGGCGCCAGTTCCCACGGCAGGCGCAGCACGGTGTAGAAGGCGCGCGTGGCGCCGGCTTGCCGGGCGGCTTCGAGCACCTGTTCCATGTCGGTGTTGATGAACGGAATCTGCGGCGCCACGCTGACGCCCACCGGCACGCCGGCACGGGCCAGCGCCTCGATGGTGCGCAGGCGCCGGTGCGGCGCGGCGGCGCGGGGCTCCATCCGGCGCGCCAGCCGGGCATCGAGCGTGGTGATGGTCACATAGACAGCCGCCAGGTTCTGCGCGGCCATGGGCGCGATCAGGTCGAGGTCGCGCTCCACGCCGCTGCCTTTGGTAATGAGTGAAAACGGATGCCGGGTCTGCTGAAAAAGCTCGATCACCGCGCGGGTCAGGCGCAACTCGCGTTCGGCCGGCTGGTAGCAGTCGGTGGCCGAGCCGATGTTGAGCAGGCTGGGCCGGTAGCTGCGCGCACCGAGTTCGCGCCGCAGCACTTCGGCGATGTTGCGCTTGGCAATGATCCACGTCTCGAAGTCCAGCCCCGGCGAGAGGTTCAGGTAGCTGTGCGTGGGCCGGGCGTAGCAGTAGCTGCAGCCGTGCTCGCAGCCCCGGTAGGGGTTGATCGACAGGTCGAAATGGATATCGGGCGAATCGTTGCGGGTGATGACCGAGCGCACGTCTTCCAGAATGACCTGCGTGCGCGGCGGCCTGGCTTCGTCCGGGTGACCAGTATCGGCTGATTCGCCTGTTTCAGCCCAGCCGTCGTCGAACGCCTCTCGGGCCTCGCGCGCAAAACGGTGGGCGGGCTGCGAAGCCGCGCCGCGACCCTTGATCGCGGTAAGCGGCACGAATCGGTCAGCAGGCATCTCTTTTAATAACTGATTATTCATACAGTATAGAGACTTCGCGCGGTGACCGCTCAGGTTGCCAGCGCCGCGACAAGGGCGGATGGGACAATGCCGCCATGGCCCCCCCGTCCTCCCTGCGTTCCGAACCGATGCGATGGGACATCTTCTGCAAGGTGATCGACAACCACGGCGACCTCGGCGTGGCCTGGCGGCTGGCGTCTCAGCTGGCGACGCGCGGCCAGCAGGTGCGGCTGTGGGTGGACGAACCCGACGCGCTGGCATGGATAGCGCCGGGCGCCTGCGAGGGCGGCGTGGCGGGCGTCACCGTGCGGCGCTGGACCCGCCCGCTCCAGCCAGACCCGGCGCAGAGCGGCGATCCCATCGGGCGGTCCGATGTCTGGCTGGAGACTTTCGGTTGCGACATCGATCCTGATTTCATAGCAATACAGACCCTTTTGACGCTGGATCAAGGCCAAAAAGGCATGAAAAACCCGGTCTGGATCAATCTGGAGTACCTGTCGGCCGAGTCATACGTGGAGCGCTGCCACGGCCTGCCCTCCCCGGTGATGCAGGGGCCGGCCAAAGGCATGACACGGCATTTTTTCTACCCCGGCTTCACGGCGCAGACGGGCGGCTTGCTGTGCGAGCCGAGCCTGGCGGCCGACCAGGCGGCGTTTGAAAAAAACGACTGGCTGCGCGGCATCGGCGTGGAGGCCGGCGACGAGCGGCTGGTCTCGCTGTTCTGCTACGAGCCGGAGCCACTGGGGCCGTGGTTGGAGCAGCTGGCGCACGGTTCGCGGCCGACCCGCTTGCTGGTCACGCCAGGCAGGGCTGCAGCAGCGGTCCGAACACATTTTTCAGAGAACAATGGGATCAACCCAGGGTCAAATGGTCATGGAATGCTATTGATTTCATACCTTCCGACGCTGCCGCAGCGCGAATTTGACCGCCTGCTGTGGGCCTGCGATCTGAACTTCGTGCGCGGCGAAGACTCGCTGGTGCGGGCCATATGGGCCGGCCAGCCGTTCGTCTGGCACATCTACCCCCAGGACGACGGTGCCCATGTCCCCAAGTTGCTGGCGTTTCTGGACTGGCTGCAGGCGCCGCCTTCACTGCGCAGCTTTCACAGGATCTGGAACGGTTGCGGGGCGCACAGCGATGGCACCACACTGCCCGAACCGGACATGGATACGTGGCGGCGCTGCGTGCAGCAGGCACGTGAGCGCCTGCTCGCGCAGCCCGACCTGGTCACGGCTTTACTCGGGTTCGTCGGCGAAAGACGTTAAAATAGCGGGCTTTGCGGAAAAAGTGCCGGGCTGGCCCCGACGCCTGCCGCCCTTGCCGCAGACCTGTCGGGATCGCCCCGCCATGGAAAACGGCCTACTTTTTCGGAAATCCCTCATGAAAATCGCTCAAGAAATCCGCGCCGGCAACGTCATCATGCACGGCAAGGACCCGATGGTCGTCCTCAAGACCGAATACAGCCGCGGCGGCCGCAACTCCGCCACCGTGCGCATGAAGCTCAAGAGCCTGATCGCCAACTTCGGCACCGAAGTCGTGTTCAAGGCCGACGACAAGATGGACCAGGTCATTCTGGACAAGAAAGAGTGCACCTACTCCTACTTTGCCGACCCGATGTACGTCTGCATGGACGCCGACTACAACCAGTACGAAGTCGAAGCCGAGAACATGGGCGACGCGCTGAACTACCTGGAAGACGGCATGGCCGTTGAAGTGGTGTTCTACGACGGCAAGGCGATCTCGGTCGAATTGCCCACCAGCGTCGAGCGCGAAATCACCTGGACCGAGCCGGCCGTCAAGGGCGACACCTCGGGCAAGGTGCTCAAGCCCGCCAAGATCGCCACCGGCTTTGAAGTGGCGGTGCCGCTTTTTGTTGCCCAGGGCGACAAGATCGAAATCGACACGCGCACTGGCGAATACCGCAAGCGCGTCTGACCGGGCCTCGCCGGCAGTGAATCAGGGCTCCGCGAGGAGCCCTTTTTTCATGGCGCGCGACAATGTACCGCGTCGCCCGTCGGGCCGCTCATGACCGCAACCAACCTTTCACAAACACGCTCATGCAAGACAGACAGAACATCCATGAACAGCGCCTGGCCGATGCCTGGGCAGAAATCCAGGCGCAGTCGGCCGACGGCACGGTGCTGCAGCCGGACGCCTATCGCCTGGCGTTCTCAGACCCCGAATTCCTGCTGCGCCGCGAAACCCGCGGCATCCGCTTTCAGCTCGAAATGCTCAAGCCCGACCTGGCCCAGTCGGCTGCCGGCGTCGACAACACCATCGTGGTCTTCGGCAGCGCGCGTTTTCCTTCGCCCGAGAAAGCCGAGGCCGCCATGCAGGCTGCGACCGTCTCCGGTGACGAACAGGCTCTGGTGCTTGCCCGGCGCGGACTGCGCAATTCCCGTCACTACGCCCATGCGCAGGCATTTGCCCGGCTGGTATCCAGCCACAGCCTGAGTTGCCCGCCGGACGAACGCCTCTACATTTGCACCGGTGGCGGACCGGGCATCATGGAAGCGGCCAATCGTGGCGCCCACGAAGTCGGCGCGCCGTCGGTTGCGCTGAACATCACGCTTGAGCACGAACAGACGGCCAACCCCTACGTCACGCCAAGCCTGAGCTTCAAGTTTCACTATTTCGCGCTGCGCAAGATGCACTTCATGATGCGCGCCAAGGCGCTGGTCGCGTTTCCAGGCGGCTTCGGCACGCTGGACGAACTGTTCGAAGTGATCACACTGGTGCAGACGCGCAAGTCCAAGCCGGTGCCCATCGTCCTGTTCGGGCGCGAGTACTGGCGGCGGCTGATCAACCTGGAAATGCTGGTCGAGGAAGGCGCGATTGCCGCAGCCGACCTGAATCTGCTGCATTTCGCCGACGAACCGCAAGCCGCCTGGGACTATATTTGCGACTGCTACGGCATCCCGGCACTAGGTCGCGGGTAGTGGCCTGTTAACACAACCGTAGTCCATCAGCGACGAACACGAAGCTGATGAAGCCCAGGAACATGAGGTCGAGTTTCTCGAACCGAGAGAAGATGACGCGATAGCCTTTGAACCGACGGAACAAGCGCTCGACCTCATTGCGAAGCCTGTACATCTCGCGGTCGAACTCCCAGGGTTCGATTCGCGTCTTCACTGGCGGCCCTCGAACATGCGATCAAGAACGCCGGCATTGGCCCAGCGGTTCATGCGCGTGTAAACCGTGTGCGGGTTGCCGAAGCGTTTGGGCAGGCCACGCCACTTGCAGCCATGCTCGGCCACACAGAGGATCGCATTGACCACCTCCTGCAGGTTGCCCAGGCTGA
>JACSRS010000207.1 GCA_014879655.1 Burkholderiaceae bacterium | reverse complement strand
GCGGCACCAGTAAAGCAGACACTTAGCCCGGCTCACAAGGTCGGGCTTTTTGTTGGGCTATCACCGGGCTAGCACTCGCCGGTTTTTCTTGGATTTGCAGCATGTCTTGCACTTCCGATCGGCCAATCCCGCCGGTCGCCGGCTGAGCCTTCGCCCAATCCTGGGCGCTGGCCTCCAATGCCTCTGTAGTGGCAACCAAGCACCGCCACCGCAAAGCGCCGCACGTCGATTTCCACGCCCGCAGCCGCTGTCTGCTCGGCTTGCTTCAGCAAGGCAGCAGTAAAGGCCTCGTCATGGAAGGCTTCGCCGCAGTTCTCGCACACCAGCGCGGGAACATCGCGGAAAACGATCACCACATCACCGCGTTCAAGTGGAACAGTCACGGCACCGGGGCGGGTTTCGCCGTGTCGGCAGATAGGGCATTTCATGGGTTTTTCCTTGTGGCCAGGTCCGCCAGCCATAGGCTGGGTAGCGCTTATCGGTCGGCTAATCTTCGATCACGCGGCCCGGTCGCCTTGCTGCGCGCGCATCAGATCGAGCAGGAATTCGGGCGCAAGGTCGACGCCGTTTGCCCATGCCGCCGTGCGCATCAGCGGGTGCTGGCTTGCCGTGGCGAACACGTTGGGGTCGCGTAGCGCCTCGAACACTTCGCCGTCCATTTCAGCGGATAAATCCACTTCGCCGGCTTCGCCATTGTTGAAGCGCAGGAAAAGGCGATAGTCGGGCAGCGGGGCTACTTCCGTGGTGTGCAGGATCATCTCGTTACTCCAGAGGATCAATTGGATTCAGCGGCTTTCTCTGCTGCGCAAGATTCCAGTCCGCTTCAATCTCGTTCCGATGTAGCGCCATCCATTCGCGAACCATCGACAGCGCCCGGCCCGGTAGCGAACCGGCGTACACCTTGCCATCCAAGGTCATCAGTGCTTCGTGTTCGCCGTAGACGGCATGAAAGTGCATTGGCGGATGCTCTCGCCAGTTCATGCAAAATGACGATGCCGAAAAAACGGGAGATTTCAGGCATGACTATGCAGCGCCCCGCTTCGGCATGGTCACCACCTCCACCGCCTCTTTCATTCCGCCAGCCTCCATCATAGCCGCGGTTGCCGTGTTGACGGATGCCCGCACCGGGTCAAGGTCGAGACGGGCATAGATCGCCGTTGCCTGTTGGCTCTTGTGGTTCAGGCTCTTGCCGATGATGGCGAGCGATGCGCCGGTTCGTGCCTGCCAACTTCCCAGAGTGCGTCGCAGATCGTGCAGGGTTACGCCGTTCGGCTCGTTGCGGCCGTAGGGGACGCCGGCGCGCAGCTGCAGTTCGCGCCAGTGCATCGCGCAGACGTTCGCCCGCCTTGCGCGGTTCTCCATCTGAGCATTGACGACGGTGTCGACAAGGGCCTTTGCCATTTCGACGAAATGAACCATTGCCCACCGGACGCCATCGCCTAGCGCGTCCGAGTTGCTGCCCAAGCTGCAAACCTCCAGAAATTCGTCGCCGGCTGCTTCCCGGGCGGTGATAATGATCAGCCGGTCGCTGGTCGCACTTTCAGATCGGTTTGAAGTGATGCGCTGGTCATGCACCATGGGCGGCGCTGCGGGCCCGACAGGCCGCCAGTCCTTTCAGCACCAATGACACCATCAGCAGGACGTGCGGGGTGGTGAACAGTTCCTGGTTTTCTTCGTCGCTGAGGCTGTTGTTGAGACCGCCGATGCCGACGGCGTTGAGCCGGGCGACCATTGCCGGGTAGTCCACTCGGACGGCATGTCGCTGCGTCTGCTGTTCGTCCAGAAACTTCTTGTAGCCGGCGAATTTCGCTCCGTCGGTCTGATATTCGACGCTCAGTTCCGGCGGTTGCGCTCCCTGGATGGCATCGATGATGACCCGGCTGCAGCCGCCCATGCCGCCAATCAAGAATACCGGCTGCTTGCGCTGCAGTGCCAGCAGGGTCTCTTCGAGCAGACCCGGCATGCCGCCGGCGAAGCCACGTGTCTGGCCACCGAGCAAGACACGGGCGTCGGTGGCGTCCGCCATCGCCGCGCGCATGACGGTCAGGCAGCGGAACCACCAATAGCGGTGCTCGCTGGTGTCGGGCGGCACGAATTGCCCACGCTGGTCTGCGCTCAGGTCGAGGTCGCCGGCCGGATCGATGAACTCGAACACCCCCTTGAGATAGTGTTGCGCAAGCTGTGCATGGCTGTAGTTGAGCGAGATGGGCCAGGCGACATAGTTGCTCAGGCGCTGGCTGGCGAAGTCCACGCTGTGGGTCGGTGAGGGCAGTGCCTCGCCGTCGGACTCATCGTTATAGGCCGCCACCAGCTCCAGCAATTGCTGGGTAAATCCCTCCGCTCGCAAGTCGCCGCCGTAGACCAGGTGGGCGCCCTGATTGAGCAAATAGCGCGCCAGTTCGGTCATCGCATCCTGCAGATGCGCGGGTCCCATCGCGTAGTCGGCCAGGTCGGGGCTGTCGGAGATCGACAGCGCGACCCGCATCCCCTGGAGTTGGGGAGGGGCGCCGGGTTCCAGCAGGGCATTCATGCAAGAGGTCGGCGTGGTGAAGATCAGGCCCGGTGCCGCCAGCGACAGCAGCGCGCGCTCCTCGCTGCCCAGCGGTGGGTCGGGGTAGATCAGGCCACGGGTTCCGGCCGGCAGGCTCTTTGGTGACGCGCCGGTGATCAGATTGAGCACTTCCGGTGGCCCGAGGCTGGGATGAAGTCCCGGTGGCACCATGTTCAGCTCGACCAGACGCGCGAGCTGCGCCTTGAACCACAGTCGTCGAAGCGCCTCGCGCAGGGCCAGGGCCACCACCCGCTCCGGCCAATCCGGCTGGTCGCCATCAACCCGCAGCAGTGGGGCATTGCCGAGGTAGGGAAAGGCCCGTTCTTCACGCTCCTTCACCGCGTTGATCAACACCACCGGGCAGTCCTTGCTCTTGGCCCACAACAGCTCCCGCCGGCACCAGGTACGCGAGGCGTAGTGGTCCGTTTGCAGCACCACCAGCACGCTGCGGGCGACGTGCTCTTCCAGATAGACGCGGAAGTCGAAGCCGGGGTCGATGTCATTGGTGTCGAAGAAACTCTCGATCGCGCCGCTGGACTCGATATGGTCGCGCAGGGCCTGAGCGAGCGCCTCGCCATCGGCCTTGGCGTGACTCAGGAACAGCTTCAGCGGTGCCGGTGCGAGTCGCTGGGTGTCGCCAGTGACGTTCTTCTTCTCATCACAGCCCTGCAACAGTCGGCATAGCTCATGGGTCAGCGTAGTGCACAGGCGCACGGCACGTTTGGCTTGCGGCAGTCCCTGCAGGCGGATGAAATTGCTGACCGCCACCCCGGGGAGCAGATTGAAGGAGAACGGGCTCAGCGCGACCATATACATGCGGTGACGCGAGCCGTGCCTGGCGACGGCCCTGGCCAGAGTCTCCAGCCCCAACTGCCAGTCGCGGTCGATGACCATGCGATCGGTGACCAGCACCACCAGCACGCTGTGATCACTGCCGTCCAGCACCGTTTCCGGCGGCGGTTTGCCCTGATGAAAGCGCACCGGGATATTCAGGCCGCGATCAAGCGGGGCGCCGAGGGCGCGGGTGAAGTTGCTGAACAGCGATTCCGCCAGTTGCGTCACCGCGCAGGGCGAGCGCGTGCCGTCGGTCTTGGTCGGCTCATCTTCGGGCAGCCACAGGGCGTGAATGCTCAAGGGAGGCTGGCGCGGGGGCTGGCTCATGGAGGCCTCAGTCATTGCCGGTGTCATGGTCAATCCTGCTGCTCCCTCAGGCCGGCCAGCACGGGCGGGGTAAACGGGTTCCGGTCAGCTTTGAGTTCCGCAATCCATTCCCGGCGCTGGTCCAGGGCCTGCTCGGGTTGGCCGGTCTTCTTTCCCCAATCCAGGTAGGCGCTGAAGTCTAGTATCGCTTTTTCGGTCTTGCCGGTCAGGGCGCGGGCGAGACCGCGATGGTCACGGAAGCTGCCATTCTCCGGGGAAAGCTCCACCGCTTTATTGCAGAAGGCCAGTACGTCGGAGGCGCGGCGATGCAGGGCGCCGGAGTGACACAGGGCGTCCAAAACGTCAGCAGGGACGGCCAGGTCCGGGTCGAGGTCCTGTGCTTCGGCCAGGAGTGCCAGAGCCTGGTCCATGTGGCCCTTGTCCGCCTCGCTGATGCCGCGCAGGGCGATGGACGGTGCGAGATAAGCGCGGCTGGACAGGTCGATCCCGGGATAGCGCTTTTTGGCCAGGGCGACCAGAGCCCAGATACCCGGTTTCGCTGATGCCGGGTCGGCGAGGTGTCGGCGTAGTGCTGCCAGCGAGCTTGTTTCCAGCTCTGGGTCCAGTACCGGGTTTTTCAGGATCTCGAACAACAACAGGGTGGTTTTTTCCGAGGCCGGCAGCTTATCAACGAGCAGCTTCAGGCTCTCGCGAAGCACCTCGCGTTGCGTAGAGTCTTTGGCCCAGCCTATGGCTTGAGTCAATGCTTGCGTAGCGGACTTGGCCTCGGCTGGGCTGAGCCGTCCGGCGACCGCGTTCAGGCCTTCGCCCAGCGCGGAGAGCTGATTGTCATTGGTGGCCCCCTGAATGG
>JACSRS010000202.1 GCA_014879655.1 Burkholderiaceae bacterium | reverse complement strand
GAAACCGTGGTGCATCCGCGCACGCGCAACACCTTGGCGTTCGTCCCGGCTCAGTTCAACGAGTTCGAGCTGACGCCAAAAGAGCGCGAGCTGATCGACATCTGCAAGGAAGAGAAGGCTCAGGGCCGCAAGGTTCTGGCCTACACGGTCTATACCGGCACTCGCGATACCACGTCGCGTCTGAAGGTGCTGCTGGAGCAGGAAGGCTTCAAGGTGGCTGTGCTGCGCGCGAGCGTGGACGCCAGCCGCCGCGAAGACTGGATCGCCGAGCAACTGGACCGTGGCATCGACGTGCTGGTGACGAACCCGGAGTTGGTCAAAACGGGCCTCGATCTGTTGGAGTTTCCAACGATCGTGTTCATGCAGAGCGGCTACAACGTGTATTCGTTGCAGCAGGCGGCAAGGCGCTCGTGGCGCATCGGGCAGAAACAGTCCGTGCGCGTGATCTACCTCGGCTACGCCGGTTCCTCGCAGATGACCTGCCTGGAGTTGATGGCCAAGAAGATCATGGTCTCGCAGTCCACCTCGGGCGATGTGCCAGAGTCAGGCCTGGATGTACTCAACCAAGACGGTGATTCCGTCGAGGTCGCACTGGCCCGGCAACTGGTCGCTGTCTGATCTCACGCCACAAACCGGCATAGCGCCGCCGGCCTTTCTGTTTTTTCACCTTGCAGCCACGCCCACGGTCTCCGTGGTCGTGGCTGCTTTTTTTGGGCTACCGCAAATGCCTGAAATACGCTTCGCGCACGATTTCGCCGGCACGGTCCACGTCGAAAGTCGGCAGGCCGGGCCGCAACAGCGTGTCCATGTCGTGACGGAACCCAGCCTTGCCCAGGCGCGCGTCCAGATGCGCGTTGGCTTCCTGCGCACTGAAGTGTGTGCCTTCCTTCTCCAGATACCAGGCGAACGCCTGCATGGCCTTGGCACCATCGACAGCATAGGGCGTACTGCCGGCCTCGCTGAGCTGCCAGGCATGGGTCAGATCGAACAGGTCGCGGCCCTGCTCGCGCTGCATCAGCGCCCGCGTCTTGGTGCCCAGCATCTCGTTGATGTCATAGGAGCGTGCCAGGGCCAGCACGGGTTCGCCATCCTCGTCGAGCACGTCCAGCGCCACTTCGACCAGGGGATAGACAGACGCGCTCTCGTTGAGGTTGACCTCGACCTTGATGGTCTCCTCGCGCTGCAGGCCCAGCGGCACGAACTTGTAGGCAGTGCGCAGGATTCTGGACGGCCGCAGCACGTTGCGGATGGCCAGCCAGGCATCGGCGATCAGCGAATCGCTGGGGCGGCCCAGCACCGGCGTCAGCACCCGGCGCAGGTGGCGATCCAGTGTGTCGGTGTCCATGGCCTTGACCAACACCAGATCGATGTCCTCCGAATACCTCGCCGCCGGTGCCAGATGGGCCTTGTGCAGCACCGTGCCGCCGCGCATCGCTAGGTGCTCGCGCAGCACCTCGTCACCGAAGATCGCCGCCACGCCGCGCGACAACCGCAAGTCCTGCTCGATCTGGCTGCGCTTGGGCCAGGGTGCATGGGCCTGCCAGGCCGTCAGGTGGGTTTGCTGCATCATGTGTTTGCTCCCTGCTGGGGCGGAACCCAGACCTTGAAATCCGCGTTGGTGTGGTCGGCACGTTCTTCCCCCACGGGCAAGGCGCCTTCAAGCGCGATCAGCCGCATCGGCTTGCCACGCAGCCACTTCGACAGCGGCGCCAGCAGGGCCGTCTGCTCGTCCAGCGCCAGCAGCGCGCCCAGCCGCTGCGCCACCGGCACACCCTGCATGGCCTCCAGCGCCTGTGTCAGACCTTGCGGTGTGCATTGCGGCCAGAGCGCGCGCAGGACTTCCCGTACCCGACCCATGCCGCCAAGCTGGCTCTCGCGCTGGATCAGGTCGAGCGCGGTTAGCTCGGGCGTGCTGACCTTGAAGCGGCCATCGGCGCTCTCGTGCCAGCGGGTCGGCACCGCCTCGATGCGCGAGCAGACATGGAAGACGAGTTCGTGCCGGCCCACGGTGACCGGGCGGCGCTTGTCCGCCACCATCACCTGCGTGACCATGACGGCATAGGGCGAAGCGCCGTAGGTTTCCGCTGCGCTGAGCAAGCCGACGTAGTACGGCGTACCCAGGGTCTTGCGCAGCCAGGGATCGAGCCAGGCTTCCAGCGGCGGGCTGCCTGCGGCCGCGTGCTGAAGCGGCACGATCAGCCAGTGGTCGGAGCCTCGGGACAGGCGCACCAGCCGCCCGGCCCGCTGCTGGCGGTACAGCGCCTTGCGCAGCGCTTCGGGGGTGGTGTCGGGCAGCCTGGCGCGCAGTTCCTCGCCGCGCACGTTCAGCTTGCCCATGCGCTCGCAGGCATCCAGGACATCCGAAAGGTATTGGGGCATGGCTTCGCCAAGGATTTGCAGTTGATTCGCGCAATGTACCATTTATTGTCCTGTAACGCGAACGTAATGCAAATCCGCAACGACAAGCCATAGTGATGCGTCACCTGCACGCAGAGGCTTCTATATGCACCCGGACGATACGCGGATCACGCTCGTGCCGCCTCGCTAAAACCGGGCAACGCGCAGTTCGCATTCCTGGCTGACCGAACCCCGGAGCGCAGCCAAGGTATCGGCATCGCAACAGATGAGTCGATGCCATGTGCCCCTCTCCACCTTGGTTTCACCATCCCGAACGCCGTCTGCTGGCGGGTTTTCTCGGCCTGCTTTGGGCTGCGCTTGCCAGCGGCTGCGCGACGACGACCGCGCCGGTCGCACCCGACGCCATCGAGGAAGTTTCCGTCGCGCCCGAACCCGACGTTCCCGAGTTCATCCCCGTCGTGCGCTATGGCCGCTACACGTTGGTCGAACTGGCACCCACGGCGGCGCAGCGCGACCTGCTGTTGCAGATCATCGATGTCGCCATGCCGGAGGACGCCCGCACCACAGTCGGCGACGGGCTACGGCATGTGCTCAAGCGCAGCGGCTACCAGCTCTGCGAGACCGCGCACGCGGTGATCGAGCTGTACGCACTGCCGCTGCCGGCCGCGCATCTGCACCTTGGCCCCATGACCTTGCGCGATGCGCTGCTCACCTTGGCTGGCTCGTCCTGGGAACTGCACGCGGATGACCGCGCACGGCAAATCTGCTTCGAGCGGTCTGGCGACAGCATGGCCGCCGACAACGCACCCGCGCCGCCCGCCACCGAGGCGGTGCAGGCGTTCCCGCTGGCGCCCGCAGCATCGGGAGGTCAGCCATGAACGCTCCGCAACCCGCCCAGCATTCAACCGCCGCCGTGGTGGTTCAGAGCCTGATGTGGCTCTGGCTGCTTGGCCTCAGTGTTCTCGTGGCCCTGGGCTACCAGACCATGAACGACCAGGCCGACCAGGATCGCCTCGATTCCCGTCTGCAACGCCTCGAAGCGCAGGCAACAGGTCTGGCCGAGACCATCGAGGCCATCCAGCAGCGGCCGGCCATCGCCACGGCGGCAGACCTCAAAGACACCCGCCAAATCCTGGAAGCACGCGCAGCCCAGGTCGAGCAATCGCTGAGCGCCTATGCCGCTGCCGACGACCTTCAGGCGCTGCGCGCCGAAGTCGAGCAGATCAAGACGCGCCAGACCACCGCACGCGCCGCCGCACCCGTCCAGCCGCGCGCCCCGGGTAAGTCCGCCGCCAAGCCCGAACCACCGCCACTCCCGTTCCGCATCGTTGGTGCCGAACTGCGTGCGGGCGAGCGCAGCGTGTCCGTCGCGCCAAGCAATGGCGACTTCACTCCCGATCAGCTTCAGGTGCTGCTACCCGGCGATGCGGTCGGCCCGTGGCGCTTGCAGGCCGTCGAGGGCAACACCGCGGTGTTCCAGGCCGGCGACCAGACCCGCCGCGTGGCGATTCCCTGACCGGAGCAGATCGCATGAAGCCATCGATCATCCTTTCCGCGCTCCTGCTGGCGTTCGTCCAGTGGCCCGTCTGGGCGCAGCAGCCGCCTGCGGCTCCCGCCCGCAATGCGCAGAGCCAGGAGCGCCCGCTGGTCGCCCGCATCCTGGACGACCGGGTGGCAAGCGACTGGGGCCTGCAACCGCAGGAGTGGGCGCGCTACCGCGAACTGATGGACGGGCCGCTGGGCATCTACTCGCCCAACCTGGACCCGCTATCGGCCCTGGGCATCGAAGCGCGCACCGACGAGGAACGGCGCCGCTACGCCGAGCTGCAGGTGCAGGTCGAAGCGCGCCGCGTCGAGAAGCTGCTCGCCTACCAGAGGGCCTACGACGAGGCCTGGCAGCGTCTGAACCCCGGCATGCAGCGGGTGAACTTGCCCGACGACAAGCCGATCGCCGGAGCCACGCGCGGCTCCGGCCGCACGGCGGTGTTCGTCAAGGACGGCTGCGAAGCCTGCGGGCAGCTCGTACAGCGCCTGCAATCCTCGGGGACCCAGTTCGACCTGTACATGGTCGGCAGCCGCCAGGACGATGCGCGCATCCGCGACTGGGCCAAACGCGCGAACGTCGATCCGGCGCGCGTGCGCCGCGGCACCATCACGCTCAACCACGACGGCGGCCGCTGGCTGTCGCTGGGCCTGCCCGGCGACTTGCCTGCGGTCGT
>JACSRS010000064.1 GCA_014879655.1 Burkholderiaceae bacterium | reverse complement strand
CCCATCATCACCTTCGTCAACAAGATGGACCGCGAGGTGCGCGACCCGCTGGACATCCTGGACGAGGTGGAGCGCGAACTGGGCATGCCCTGCGTGCCGATGACCTGGCCGGTGGGACAGGGCAAGACCTTTGGCGGCATCGTGAACCTGCGCACCCAGGCCATGACGGTGTTCGAATCGGGCAGCGAGCGCCGCCCGCAGGATTTTGAAACCGTGGCGCTGACCGACCCGGGCAGGCTGCTCAAGCGCTTCGGCCACGACTGGGAAACCGCCATCGAGAGCATGGAGCTGGCCACCGGCGCCTCGCCCGCCTTTGACCGCGAAGCCTTTCTGGCCGGCAAGCAGACGCCGGTGTTCTTCGGCTCCGGCGTCAACAACTTCGGCGTGATGGAGGTGCTGGACGCGCTGGTCGATCTGGCGCCGTCACCCGGCCCGCGCAAGAGCTCGCTGCTGGTGAACAAACAGCCGGTCGAAAAGATCATTCAGCCCGAAGACGAGGCGTTCTCCGGCGTGGTGTTCAAGGTGCAGGCCAACATGGACGCCAACCACCGCGACCGCATCGCCTTTGTGCGCATGGCCTCGGGCAAATACACGCCGGGCATGAAGCTGAAGGTGCAGCGCACCGGCAAGGAGCTGCGACCGACCTCGGTGGTGACCTTCCTGAGCCAGCGGCGCGAGGCGGTCGACGAGGCCTATGCGGGCGACATCATCGGCTTCACCACGCACGGCGGCGTGCAGCTGGGTGACACCATCACCGACGGCGCCAGCCTGCAGTTCACCGGCCTGCCGTTTTTTGCGCCCGAGCTGTTCATGACCGTGATCCTGAAGAATCCGCTGCGCACCAAGCAGCTGCAGACGGGTCTGGAGCAACTGGGCGAGGAAGGCGCGATCCAGGTCTTCCGGCCCGAAGTGGGTGGCCCGATGCTGCTGGGCGCGGTCGGCCAGCTGCAGTTCGAGGTGGTGCAGCACCGGCTGAAAGCCGAATATGACTGCGATGTGCGCCTGGAAGGCTGCCAGTACACCGGCGCGCGCTGGATCACCGCCGACACGCCCGCCGAGCTGCGCGAATTCACCAACGCCTACCCGCAGCGCATGGCGCTCGACGCCGCCGACACGCTGGCCTACCTGTGCACCAGCCCGTACGACGTACGGCTGGCGCAGGAACGTTTCCCGAAAATCCATTTCCACCCGCTGCGCGAGCATGCCGGGCTGGCGCTGGGCAATGCGTCTTGATATGAGGCCCCCACGCTTGTCGCTGCGCGTACTGCGCAGGCCTTGCAGGCCGCACAGCCGCCAGAGGCGGCTCCTCTTCGTACAGTCCGGATGTGCGCAGGCACATCCAGAGCCGCGGCACTCAGCCCCGAGGGGGCCGCAACCGGCCTTGGGGCGGCCCGGCGACCGGTTGATGACGCCCCCACGCTTGTCGCTGCGGCATGCGCTGGCGCGGCCCGACTGACGATGCGCCCGCTGTCCGACTGGCCGCTGGCCGATCGTCGCGAACTGGTCGGTGTCTTCACCGACATCGACGACACGCTGACCACCGACGGTGCCATCACGCCCGACGCGCTGGCCGCGCTGGGCAATCTGAAGCGGGCCGGGTTGCATGTGATCCCGATCACCGGGCGGCCGGTGGGCTGGAGCGAGCCGTTTGCGCGCAGCTGGCCGGTCGATGCCATCGTGGCCGAGAACGGCGCCGTCGGCTTGCACACCCCCCGGCTGCCTGCAGAAGGTTTTTCAAGCAAAAATTGGCAAAACCCAGTGTCAGATGGCGCTTTTCAGCTACAAAAAACATACCAGCAGGACACCGCCGCCCGGGCGCGGCAGTTCGCCCGCATGCAGCAGGTGGCCGCGCGCGTGCTGCGCGAAGTGCCCGGCGCGCAGCTGGCGCAGGACTCTCCAGGGCGCGAGACCGACATTGCCATCGACCACAGCGAGTTCACCCACCTGCCGCCCGACGCCATTGCCCGCGTGCTGGCCATCCTGCGCAGCGAGGGCATGACCGCCACCGTCAGTTCGATCCACATCAACGGCTGGTACGGCGGCCACAACAAGTGGGACGGCGCCTGCTGGATCATGCGCAAACTGCTGCAACGTGACCTGCCCTCGGAAATCTGGCGCTGGGCCTACGTGGGCGACTCCACCAATGACCAGCTGATGTTCCAGCATTTCCCGCACAGCATCGGCGTGGCCAACATCCGGCGATTTGAGGCCGAACTCGAACACCTGCCGCGCTACATCACGCCCGGTGAACGTGGCGCCGGATTTGCACAGGCATGCCAGGCCATTCTGCAGGCCATTTCACAGCCAAAATAGCCAGAACCCAGCGTCAGATCGATGGTTTTTGCTATAAAAATGCTGTTTACTGGGCTTTGAGCAAACCCAGTTTTTCCACCAGCGCCTTCTCCCGGCCAAAGGTGTCGGCGGCAAATTTCTCGTATTCCGCCGTGCTCATGTACATCGGCACCATGTCGTAGCGGGCCAGCGCGCTGCGGTAGGCATCCTGCTCCATGGCCTGCTTGAAGGCATCGTGCAGCCGCGCGACCACGGCCGGCGGCGTGCCTTTGGGTGCGCCGATTCCGAACGGCGAGTTCTGCACCAGTGCAATGCCCAGTTCCTTGAGCGTCGGCACATTCGGGAACTTGCCCAGCCGCTCGGCACCCCAGGTGTTCAGCACCCTCAGCTTGCCGGCTTCGACCTGCGGCGCGAAGCCGGTGGAATCGGCACCGGCCATCAGTTGCCCGCCCAGCAGCGCCTGCATCAGGTCGGCACTGCCCTTGTAAGGCACATGCAGCAGCTGCAACCCCTGCTGCTGGGCAATCAGCTCCATCGTCAGGTGCGGCGTGGTCATGGTGCCGGTGGAGCCATAGCTCAGCTTGCCCGGGTTGGCCTTGGCATAGGCCACGAAGTCGGCCCAGGTCTTCAGCGGCGAATCGGCCGGCACCACCAGCCCGAAGGCATAGCCGGTGACATTGATCACGTACTGGATGTCCTTCACCGGGTCCCAGTTCAGCTTGGTGGTGTAGGGCAGACGGAAAACGCCCAGCGGGATCTGCGCCACGGTGTAGCCGTCGGCGGGTGCCGTCTGCAACGCCTGCGCCGGCAACGTGCCCCCGGCGCCCGGCTTGTTCTCGACAACGACCGACTGCCCGAGGATCTTGCCAGCGCCCTCTGCCAGCACCCGCATCGTGATGTCGGTGGGTCCGCCAGCCGGAAAGGCCACCAGCAACTTCACCGGTTTGACCGGGAAGGCGGCCTGGGCGCGCACCATCAGGGCGGGCGCGGCGAGCGAGGCGGCAGCAAGCTGGACAATCTGGCGACGTTTCATGATGTTGATCTCCGGTGAGGACTGGTGAGAGAAAGGAACGGTTGAATGAATCGATCCTGCATTGAATGCGGCCCCGACGGCGCCTGCCATCAGGAAAGCCCGTACAACTTGTCACCCATGTGCCAGCTCCGTCCGCCGATGACCACCCGAAAAACCGGGAAACGTACGTTGACATCGGTCAACTCGGGCCGTCATGCATCACCACGCGGCGCCCGGGGTCTGCAACAATGAAGCGGTTTTTCGCATCCGGATATCCGCCCCATGAACGCCATCCCCGCAACTGAAACAACGCCTGCTGAATTGACGGCGACGCTAGCGCTCCACCCGTTGTTCGGTGCAGTCGATGTGGCGGCACGCGCCGGGCTGGTGCAGCAGATGCGCTGCCAGCCATTCAACGCCGGCGACACGCTGGCCGCGCAGGGCACGCTGGCGGCCATGAGCGGGCTGATTCTCAGCGGCACGGTCTCGATGCAGGACCCTGACCTGGGCCTTTCGGTGCAGTTGACCGCGGGCGACCTGTTCGGCATGGGCGCCACGCCGCCGCGCCAGCTCGCCACCTGGCAGGCGCTGGCCGGTTCCGCGGGCGTCGTGGCCTGGATCGCGCCGCAGGCACTGCAGGCGCTCTGCGAAGCGCAACCGGCGCTGGCCTACCGCCTGCCGTCGCTGGAGAGCCCGGCCGCAGGGGCGCCGTTGACGGCCGGTGGTGGCGACACCGGATTGAACCTGCTGGGCACGCCGATCCGCGCCCTGATCAAGCGGGAACCGATCACGCTGGCGCCATCGGCGTCGATCCGCGCGGCGGCCGAACTGATGCGCGAAAAGCGCGTGTCATCGGTGCTGCTGGTCGAACAGGATCACCTGTTCGGCCTGGTCACCGACCGCGACCTGCGCAACCGCGTGGTCGCGCCGGCACTGGACATTCAGCGCCCGGTTTCCGACATCGCCACGCTGGCGCCGCTGACGGTGGAAGCCGCCAGCCCGGCTTTCGAGGCGCTGCTGACGATGGCCCGCCACAACATCCACCACCTGCCAGTGATGGATGGCAAGCGCATTGCCGGCATGATCACCGCCACCGACCTGACCGAACAGCACAGCACGTCGGCGGTGTACCTGGCCGGCGACATCTACAAGCAGTCGAGTGTCGAGGGGCTGGCGCAGATCAGCGGCAAGGTCCGCCAGCTGCAGCAGAACCTGGCAGCGGCCGATGCCAGCGCCTACAGCACCGGCCACATCATCACCGCCATCACCGATGCGCTGACCATCCGC
>JACSRS010000201.1 GCA_014879655.1 Burkholderiaceae bacterium | reverse complement strand
GCGCCTTGCTCGGGGCGGCCCGTCGCTGCGGCGGTGCAGTCGCCCCCACGGTCGCTCACTGCGTGTAGCTCCCTGCCCCCCGAGGGGGCTGCGCCTTGCTCGGGGCGGCCCGTCGCTGCGGCGGTGCAGTCGCCCCCACGGTCGCGCAGATCTTTTCCGGCCGTCAGGCTCTTCGTCTGAATACGACGGAACTGCTCCGTGCCCCAGGCCTGCGCTTCGGGCGACAGCGGCGAGCCGGTGGTGCCCAGGGCACGGATGCGTGACAGGTCGCCGCATTGCGTCAAGTCCACATCGGCCTTCAGGCAGTTGGCAAAGAATGCCGCGCCTGCGCCAAAAAAGGTCACGCCGGTATCGGCGGCAAAGCGCCAAAGCGTGGTCCAGTCGGGCCTGTCCTTGCTGCCGCCCGGGTTGCCGTCGTAGAGCACGCAGGTGGTGCCGTTGAGCAGGCCGCTCAACTGTGCGTTCCACATCACCCAGCCGGTGGAGCTGTACCAGTGGTAGCGCTCGCCGAAACTGTTGGCGTGGTAGCTGCAGCCAATGTCGTTGTGCAGGATCTTCAGTGACAGCGCCACCAGTACCGTGCCGCCATGGCCATGCACGATGGGTTTGGGCAGGCCGGTGGTGCCGCTCGAATAGACGATCCACAGCGGGTGGTCGAACGGCAGACCCTCGGGTTCAAAATCTGCTGTTTCGGCATCATTTCTGGCCAATCCCAGCGTCAGATCGTGATAGTTTGCTACGGATTCAGGATTTTTGGCGAGCTGTCCCAGGTTGTCGTGCAGCCAAAGGTGGCGCACACTGGGCAGTGCAGCGCGCAGCTCGTCCACCACGGAGCGGCGGTCAAAGTCGCGTCCGCCGTAGCTGACGCCATCGCAAGCGATCAGCACGGTGGGTTCGATCTGCCGGAAGCGATCCAGCACCGCCGCCGTGCCCATGTCGGGCGCGCAGATGCTCCACACGCCGCCAATGCTCACCGTGGCCAGAAACGCGACCATGGTCTCGGGGATGTTGGGCAGGTAGGCAGCCACGCGGTCGCCGGGTTTCACGCCCTGGGCCTTCAGTGCCAGCGCCAGAGAAGCCACCTGTCGCCGCAGCTCGGGCCATGAAAGCTCGGTCCGCCGACCTTTCTCGTTGCTGGCGATGATGGCCGGCAGACCTGCCGCGTCTGCCGGCCGCACATGGCGGAACACCTGCTGCGCGTAGTTCAGCGTCGCGCCCGCAAACCACTGGGCGCCGGGCATCACGTTGCGCGCCAGCACGGCGGTGTGCGGCGTGGGCGAGCGCACGTCGAAGTAATCCCAGATGCTTTGCCAGTAGGCGTCCAGATCGGTCACCGACCAGCGCCAGAAGTCGCGGTAGGTGGCAAAGTGCAAACCGCGTTCCCGCGCCAGCCAGTTCTGGTACAGGCGGATCTGCGGCACATAGGGGGGCGCAGCTGCGCGGGTTGGCGGGACGTTCGGATTGGCGTCGGCGGGAGCTTGGGGCGGATTCATGGCCGCAAGCGTAGCAGCGCAGCGGCCATTTTGTCTGCCGGTACGTGACAGGGCTTTCGCGTTGGGCCTGAACGGGCACGACTGCCCTTGCCGTTGCCGGGGAGCGGCGCCGGGATTTGCACCTATGCTTGCAGCTGAACCCTCGGAGCCCCGTCATGACCCTGCCCACGCCCACCCTTGAGCCCGTTGCCGAACTCACCGTGAAGGTGGCCACACCCGTGGAGGTTGGCCCGATCACCGGTCTGAACAGCCGGGGGCGTCGCCGCGTCATTCCGATCACCGGCGGCACGGCGCGCCTGGCGCCGGGGCCGGACAGCGCGGCAGGCGACTGGCTGGCGGGCGAGGTGCTGGCTGGCGGTGCGGACTTTCAACTGGTCGTCTCAGACACCTGCGCCGAGCTGGACGCGCGTTACGTGCTGGCGCTGGCGGGCGGTGCGCGCGTCTATGTGCACAACCGGGCGCTGCGGCGCGGTTCGGCCGCCGACATTGCGCGGCTGGTGCGCGGCGAGGCGGTGGACCCGGCCGCCATCTACTTTCGCTGCGTGCCGGCGTTCGAGGTCTCAGACCCCTCGCTGGTCTGGCTGACCGAGAGCGTCTTCGTCGGCACCGGCGCGCGCTATCCGGACCGGGTGGAGATGCGCTTTTTCCGCCTGGGCTGAGGGCGGGTGCGTGCAGTCGGCGCCCGGTCATGCCACCGCTTGACGAATTTACTAAGCATACATATCATATGCATGCATATCGTAATGAGTGAGCAGGCAACCTGAAGGAGACACCATGCAATACCACCTCAACGGCTTCAAACCGGGCGATCCCGATGTCAGCCTGGCAGCGCCGGGCCACCGCCGGGCGGGCGACCCGCTGCCGGAGACGGTCGACGTGCTGATCGCCGGCTCGGGCCCTGCGGGCCTGTGCCTCGCTGCCCAGCTGGCTCGCGTGCCGCAGATCCGCACGATGGTGGTGGAGCCGAAGGCCGGCCCGATGGAAAAGGGCCAGGCCGACGGCATCAGCGTCCGTTCGATGGAGATGTTCCAGTCCTTCGGCTTTGCTGAAAAGGTCATGCGCGAGTCGGTCTGGATCAACGAGACCACCTTCTGGGCGCCGGGCCAGCAAGCGGCGCTCGACCGCGTCGCCCGCGTGCAGGACGTGCCCGACGGCATTTCCGAAATGCCCCATGTGCTGATCAACCAGGCGCGGGTGCACGACATGTTTCTCGACATCATGCGCAACGCGCCCACCCGGCTGGAGCCCGACTATGGCTGGAAGGTGGCCGACCTGACCGTTGACCCCGACGCCGCCGAATACCCGGTGACCGCTACGCTGGAGCGCACGGCTGGGCAGCAGGCCGGCCAGACCCGCTTGGTGCGCGCCAACTACGTGATCGGCTGCGATGGCGCCCGCTCCAACGTGCGCCGTGCCATCGGCGGCGCGCTGCATGGCGACGCGGCGCACCAGGCCTGGGGCGTGATTGACCTGCTGGCCGTCACCGATTTCCCCGACTGGCGCATGAAGTCCTTTGTACGTTCGCAAGGCGAAGGCACCCTGATGGTGCTGCCGCGCGAAGGCGGCCACCTGGTGCGCCTGTACGTGGAGATGGACAACCTGGGCGCAGACGAACGCGTGGCAGACCGCGGCCTGAACGCCGAAGACATCATCGCCAAGGCGCAGCGCATCTTCAGTCCGTTCAGGCTCGATGTGAAAGAGGTGGTCTGGTGGTCGATCTACGAGATCGGGCACCGCCTGACCGACAAGTTCGACGACGTGCCCGAGGCCGACGTCGCCACCCGCGCGCCCCGGGTGATGCTGGCCGGCGACGCCTGCCACACGCACAGCCCCAAGGCCGGGCAGGGCATGAACGTGTCGATGGGCGACACCTTCAACATGGGCTGGAAGTTGATCTCGGTGCTGACCGGGCGCGCCGATCCGGCGCTCTTGCACAGCTACAGCGGCGAGCGGCGGGCCGCCGCCAAGGGGCTGGTGGATTTCGACCACGAATGGGCGCGGGTCGTCGGCGCCCGGGGCGAAGATGAGTCGCCGGACGGCCTGCCCCGCGTGGCGCGTGCCTTCGTCGACAACCTGCCGTTCACCTGCGGCCTGACCATCCGGTACGAGCCTGGCGCCCTGACGGGCGTCGCCACGTATCAGTCGCTGGCCACCGGCTTCGACATCGGCAAGCGCTTTCATTCCGCCCCGGTCGTCCGTCTGGCAGACGCCAAACCCATGCAACTGGGCCATGCCATCGACGCCGACGCGCGTTTTCGCCTGTTCATCTTCGCCCCGGCCGCTGACAACGGCGGCGCAGGCGGCGCTCTGACGACACTGTGCGACTGGCTCAAAGACGACCCGGCTTCGCCGGTGCGCCGCCACACCGCGCCGGGTGAGGATTTGGACGCCGTGATCGACACCCGGGCGGTGTTTCAGCAGCACTTTCGCTCGCTGGACCATACCGCCATGCCGGCGCTGCTGCGTCCGCCGGTGGGTCGCTACGGGCTGTGCGATTACGAAAAGGTTTTCTGCGCCGACCACAAGCGCGGCGAGGACATCTTCGACGCACGCGGCATCGACCGCGCCGCAGGCTGCATGGTCATCGTGCGGCCGGATCAATACGTCGGCCACATCCTGCCGCTGTCGGCCCGTGGCGAACTGGCAGCGTATTTCGCGGCCATCCTGCGCGTGCGCGGCTGAACCGCCGTCGAATCACGATCGTCGGTGCTCCTGCGGATTCGTTGTCGCAGGCACCGATCGAATGGCGTTGTGGGCTGGCCGGACCGGGGGCCGGGCGTCTGGTCAGCGCAGCATCTTCCACACCATTTCAACGCCGGCGGCCAGCAAATCGCCCGACGGCTCGGCCGGCTTGCTGAACCAGCTGCGGTGATGCGTCTGGCGCTCGCGCTCGGCCTTGAGCCGTTCGCTCTCGATGGCCATCAGCGCGTCGGCCACGTCGGGCAGATTCGGCGCAGCGGACTGGGCGGCACCGGCGTAGCCGTCGAGTGCGCGCTGCACCGCCAGCGGGTCGATCAGCGAAAACGCCGAGCGGCAGTGCGGGCAGGCGTGGTCCTGTCTCTTATACACATCT
>JACSRS010000161.1 GCA_014879655.1 Burkholderiaceae bacterium | reverse complement strand
CAGCGGCGGCAGCTCGCCCTGGGCGATGCCCGGTGGGAACTGGATGTAGACCTTCTCGCCATCATCGAAGGCGCGCAGCGGCTTCCACGGCGGATTGCTGCCGCTGACCGCATAGCGGAAGCGGATCTTCTCCAGCGACAGGCCGGCATCGACCGGCGCGGCGGCGCTGGCCGCCTGCGCCTGGCGCTGCAAGGCCAGCATCTTGTCCTTCGGGTACTCCCAGGACACCGACGCCATCCATGTCTTCTCCGTCGAAGTCAGTTCCAACAGGTAGGTGCGCCGGCTGGTGGTGATGACCAGGTTGGTCTTCAAGCCAGAGCGGATCGGCTTGAGCATCACGCTCAGGCGCAAGTCCGCGCCGGAACCGCTGGACGTATCGCCAACGATCCAGCGCACCGTGTCGCCCGCAGCGACCGTCACCAGTTCCTCACCCGGCTGCAACGCAACGACCGTCACGCGGCCCACGGCCGCATAGACCTGGTACAGCGCGCCGTCGGTGAAGGGCCAGACCTGGATCGCATTCACGTAGCCTTCGCGCGTAGGCGCGATGCGCGCCTCGGCATTGGCGCGCGACACGCGCACTTTCTCGTCCGTAGGCTCTTGGGCCAGTTTGGCATCCCCCGTCCCAGACAACGGCATCAACTGCCCCGGCAAGGCCAACGGCTCGGGTACGCTGACCACCTCCATCGGTTTTGGCACCTCGGGCAGCGGTTGCGCCTGCACCGGTTCATCGAGCGAGATCGACGGTGGCGGTTTGCCCTGCGTGGCGCAGCCCGAGAACAAGACGGTGGATGCCAGCAGGATTACCGGCAAGCCGGATTTAAAGAAATGTGCACTCATGGTTTTACTCCTTCATTCGCTTCCAGTTCACGGCTCCACGACAGGCCGTTGACGTAGATGCCCAATGGGTTCTTGCGCACGCGCTGCTCGGTGCGCGGGGTTTGCAGCACGGTGGAAATCACGGCATTCCAGCGTTCGGTGCGGTCCAGCGCCCCGTTGACGAAGCGCGTCTCCGTCCAGCGCACATTGAAAGACGAGTCGCTGGCGCGGGTCACGCTGCTGATCTGCACCGTCACCGACTCCTTGCCGATGCGCGAGAACGGGTCGTTCACGCGGGCGTACTCGTTGAGCATCACAGCGCCCTTGTCCGTGGTGTAGTCGTAGGCGTCGAGCCAGTTCTGCCGCACGACGATGGGGTCGATGGACAGTGCGCGCACCAGACCGATGAAGCGGCCCAGGTGGTAGGCCACCTGCGCGTCGCTGGGCTGGTATGGCGTGGCGGCTTCGCCGACGGCGCGCACCTGGCCCGCGTTGTCCACCTCGATGACATAGGGCGTAACGATGGACTGCGCAGAGCGCCACACCAGGCCACCGGCCATCAGCACGGCGAGCGTCAGGCAGCCAAAAGCCATGAAGCGCCAATTCTTCGCCTGCACGCGGGCCGAGCCAATGCGCTCGTCCCAGACCTGGGCGGCCGATTGGTAGGGAGTAGCAGGCTGTGGTGTGTCGGCATAGTGCACCTGCGGTCGTTTGAATCGCATGGGGGTTCTCCTTATGAATCGGAATCACGCAGGCTCGGGCCTTGGCTGGAACTGCCGGCGTCGCCGCCGCGCAGCGTGTGGGCGGCGGTTGTGGCGGCATGGTTGAGTTGTTGCCTTCGGTGCAGGCGCTTGGCCCAGGCGGGTTGCTCGGTGGGCGGTGCTGAAGCGGTGGCATCGGCGACCCTAGCCGCTCCCGGGCCAGAGGCGGGGCCAGCGCCTTCCTGGAACTCCGCTGCGGCGCGCTTTTTCATCGAGCGCGCGCCCTCAGCCACCTTCTGCCCGCCCGCCTGCGCGCTGGTCTTGGCGACGTTGCCCATGCCAGCGGCGACGCCCTTGAAGCCGCCACCAGCCGAAGCAGAACCCGCCAGGTACGCCGACTTGGCACTGTTGACGGTCGATGCCATTGAGTGGGCTCCGTCTCCGGCCATCTTGGCGGCGGCAGGTGCCATGCGGGCTCCGGCGGCGACCGCGCTGCCCACGCCCGTGGCCGCGGCACCGACCGCAACGGCAGCGCCAGCCGCACCGATGGCAGCTCCGGCCATCGCACCCGCGCCGAGCTGCGGCCCACCCGATACCAAGCCCGTCGCAATGCCCGGCCCGAAGATGCCCAGCGCGAGCATGGACAGCGAGGCCAGCATGATGACCAGCGCCTGGTCGATGGAGGGCTCGGCTCCGGCCGGAATGGTGAACTGAGAGAACAAGCCAGAGCCAATACCCACGATGACGGCGAGCACCAACACCTTGATGCCGGACGACACCACATTGCCCAGCACCTTCTCGGCGAGAAATGCCGTCTTGTTCCAGAGGGCGAAAGGCACTAGCACGAAACCCGCGAGCGTGGTCAGCTTGAACTCGATCAGCGTGACGAAGAGCTGTACTGCCAGCACGAAGAAGCTGACGATGACCACCAGCCAGGCCAGAAACAGCACGACGATGAGTGCGATGTGGATGAACACCTCCGGAAAGCCCGCCAACTCCTTGATCTGGTCGAGGATCGGCGCGGCCGCGTCGATGCCCACCTTGGCCAACCGTCCCGGCTGCAGAAAGGTGCCCATGCTCAAAGTCGAGCCGCTGGCCGTCAGACCCAACCCGGCAAAGGAGCGGAACACGATTCCCGCCAGCCAGTTGAAGTTGCCAATGATGTAGGCAAAAGCACCCACATACAGCACCTTGCGAATCAGCTTGGCGATCACGTCCTCGCCCTGGCCGGTGGCATGGCTCATGGCCCAGAACAGCCCCGCCAGTGTCATGTCGATGACGATCAGCGTGGCGGTGAGAAACGCCACCTCACCCTGCAGCAGACCAAACCCCGAGTCGATATAGCGCGAGAAAACGTCGAGGAAGCGGTCGATGACCGAAACGTCGTTCATGGCCGCCCCCGTCAATTGCCATAGAAATGGACGGTCTGCGGCGTGTACGGCGTGCCCGTTCCCAGAAAGCGCCGCGTCACCTCTCGGCCGCGCTCCACCGCTGCCGCCTGCCGCGCCAGTTCCAGCGAAGCCGCTCGGTCCTGCGTGATCTGCAGCCGCTGCGTCTGGATGGACTGCTTGGCCTGTAGGGCCAGCAGCTGGTTCATGGCCTGCATGGCTTGCAGCGCACCCTCGGCCGACTGGCTCTTGCCCACGAGGTCGGCCAGCACGCCTTCGTCATCCTTGAGGTTCTGCGACGCCTGGGCTTGCATCTGCATGGTGGTCTGCAAGCTGGTGAGTGTGTTTTTCCAGCGTTCCTGCGTATCTCGGTACATCTGGTCGCCGCTCACCGTGGTAGCGTATTGCTCGGGATACAACCGCTGAAACATCCGGTCCATGCTCGCCACGTCATAGGCCATGCCTTTAGCTTGGTCGATCAGCCGCTGGGTCAGCGCCAAGTTGGCGCGCAGCCGGCTCACCACGCTGAACGGCAGGCTGGCCAGGTTGCGCGCCTGGTTGATGAGCATCTGCGCCTCGTTCTGGAGTTGCTTGATCTGGTTGTTGATCTGCTCCAGCGTGCGGATCGCGGTCAGCGTGTTCTGCACGAGATTCGTGGGGTCGATGACGACCCACTGTGCCTGTACGGTGGGCACTGTGCAAAGCAGGGATACGATGGCGACGGCGATGAGGTGCTTTTTCATGATGGGTTCTCCTGTGGGTGGGGGGACGGAAACGAGGACAGCAGGTCGGCGGCCCAGTGCAGGCCGCGATGGCGCAGCCAGAGGGCTGCGAATGGGAAGGAAGAGGAAGTGGCCGCAGCGAGTACCGTGTCCATGTCCCGCTGGTCCTGCGGCATGGAAGCGCCCACGAAGACCAGCATCGCCGGCCCCAGGTCGAGGTCGAACAGGCGGTTGCCGAGACGGGATTGGTAGTAGTAGTCGCGCTTGGGCTGCGCGGTGGCGACGATCTCGATCTGCCGGTCGTTGAGGCCGAAACCCTGATAGATCGTCTTGATCTGCGGTTCGGTCGCCTGCGGGTTGGGCAGGAAAATGCGGCTGGCGCAGCTTTCGATGATCGCGGGCGCGATGCTCGAATCCTTGATGTCGGCCAGCGATTGCGTAGCGAAGATGACGCTCACGTTCTTCTTGCGCAGCGTCTTCAGCCACTGCCGGATGCGTGCAGCAAACACCGGGTCGTCGAGGAACAGCCAGGCTTCATCGAGGATCAGCAGCGTGGGCGCACCGTCGAAACGCTCATCGAACCGGGCAAAGAGGTAATGCAGCACGGCCATGACGGCGGCCTTGCTGTGCATGAGTTCCTCCATCTCGAAGCACTGAACCGAACCGGAACCCAGGCGATCCGAATCAGCGTCCAGCAGCTTGCCGTGAGCGCCCCCGAGTACATAGGGCGCGAGCGCCTGGCGCAGTGCGTTCGATTGCAGCAGCACGGACAGGCCGGTCATCGTGCGCTGTTCCACGGGCGCACCAGCAAGACTGCCGAGTGCCGACCAGATGGCTGCTTTCACGTCGGGGCTGACTGCCACGCCTTCGTGTAGCAAGCGGCCTTCTATCCACTCGGCCGCCCAGGTGCGGTAGCCCTCGCGGTCAATGCGGGCCAAGGGCTGGAAAGCGATCTCGCCATCCATCCCGAGGTCGTAGTGCTCACCGCCCAG
>JACSRS010000054.1 GCA_014879655.1 Burkholderiaceae bacterium | reverse complement strand
CTCGACCGTCTGCCAGGTGATGGGCTCGATGTAGGTGACGTCGGCCGTGGCCGGGTCGGTCATGATCGTGGCGGGGTTGCTGTTGATCAGGATGACCTTGTAGCCCTCCTCACGCAAAGCCTTGCAGGCCTGCACGCCCGAGTAGTCGAACTCGCAGGCCTGGCCGATGATGATCGGACCGGCGCCGATGATAAGGATGCTTTTGATATCTGTGCGTTTTGGCATTTACTTCTTCTCCCCGGCCTGTTCCATGAGCGCGGTAAAGCGGTCGAACAAATAGGCAATGTCGTGCGGGCCGGGAGACGCTTCGGGGTGACCCTGGAAGCAGAAGGCCGGCTTGTCGGTACGTGCCAGACCTTGCAGCGTGTTGTCGAACAGGCTGATGTGAGTCGCGCGCAGATTGGCTGGCAGGGTTTTTTCGTCCACCGCGAACCCGTGGTTCTGGCTGGTGATGCTGACGCGGCCGCTGTCCAGGTCTTTCACAGGGTGGTTGGCACCGTGGTGGCCAAACTTCATCTTGAAGGTCTTGGCACCACTTGCCAACGCCATGATCTGGTGACCCAGGCAGATGCCGAAGGTGGGCGTGCCGGTCTCGATCAGTACGCGCGCGGCGGCAATGGCGTAGTCACACGGCTCGGGGTCACCAGGGCCGTTGGACAGGAAGATGCCATCGGGCTTGAGCGCCAGCGCGTCTTTGGGGGGCGTCTGGGCGGGCACCACGGTCACTTTGCAGCCACGGCTGGCCAGCATGCGCAGGATGTTTCTCTTGACGCCGAAGTCATAGGCCACCACGTGGAATCTGGGCGCATCCTGGCTGCCGTAGCCGGGTTCACCGTCGGCTTTGGCCAGCGACCACTCGGTCTCGGTCCAAGTGTGCGGCGTCCTGACACTGACCACCTTGGCCAGATCCAGACCGGCCATGCTGGGCGCGCCCTTGGCAGCGGCCAGCGCCTGGTCGATATGAGTCTGGGTAACCGCCTCGCCTGCAGACAAAGCCAGGATGCAGCCGTTTTGCGCGCCTTCGCTGCGCAACAGGCGGGTGAGCTTGCGGGTATCGATATTGGCAATGGCCACCGTGCCTTCTCGCACAAGGTATTGCGAAAGCGTCATGGAGGACCGGAAATTGCTCGCCAGCAGCGGCAGGTCCTTGATGATCAGGCCGGCGGCATGAACCTTGTCGGCTTCGATATCTTCGACGTTGACACCGTAGTTGCCGATGTGCGGATACGTGAGGGTCACGATCTGCTGGCAGTAGCTTGGGTCGGTGAGGATTTCCTGGTAACCGGTGATGGCGGTGTTGAACACCACTTCGCCGGTGGTGGAGCCGGTGGCTCCGATCGAATTGCCGAGAAAGACCGTGCCGTCAGCGAGCGCCAGAATGGCGTGTGGGGCGGTTCCCTGTAGGGACAAAAGCACTGAGATCTCCGGATGGTTGCGGGTACGCCCAACCGCTCTCAGGAATTGACGCCTGATGGCTGCTTTTGCGGGGAGTGGCTGGAGATCGGCTCAGGCGTACGAGGATTGCGGAAAAGCCGCTCATTATAGCCGCCGCCTCGCCCCGCATTGCCGACTAACGACCGCCTGCAAGCCCGGCGGAACCGCTTGTTCAGCGCGAAGCTATGGCCACGACTGCACTGGCATGCAGGCAGATCGCGGCGGCTGCCGCCACGTTGAGCGACTCCTCCCCCCCCGGCTGAGCAATCCGCGCCGCATACGCCGCCCGCCTGGCCAGTTCTGCACCAACGCCCTGCCCTTCATGACCCAGAACCCAGGCACACGGAAACGGCGGCGGTTGCTCGTGCAGGAATTGCCCTTGGTGGGAACTGGTTTGCACAAGCGGCACGCGCAATTGATCGACGTAAGCGGGATCGACGCCCTCGATCAGCCGCAAATTGAAATGGGCGCCCATGGCGGCGCGCAGCACCTTGGGCGACCACAACGCGGCCGTTCCTTTCATGGCAATCACCTGCCTGAAGCCGAAAGCCGCCGCACTGCGCAAAATCGAGCCCACGTTGCCGGCATCCTGCAACCGGTCGAGCACCACCGCTGCGCCATCAGGATCGGGCCCGTCGGGCATCGGGACTTCAAGCACCAAACCACAACCCGCGGGCGACTCCAGACTACTGAGACCGGCAAAAAGGTCATCCGGACAGATAACTACTTTTTCAATAGCATCAACTGACCATTTGACGCTGGATTGGCTCCAAAACGTTTCGGAAAGCACTGCCACGACCGGCAACACCCCCCGCTCCATCGCCGCGCCGCACAGGTGATCGCCCTCGATCCACACCTGTCGCTCGCTGCGGTAAGCGGTGTTGTCCCGCGCCAGCCGGCGTACCCGCTTGAGCAAGGCGTTGTCACGCGAGGTGACGCTGATTGCGTGGTCAGCCTTCATGACATTGCCTGAGCGACGGGCGCAAACGTGCGCCGGTGTTGGGGACAGGGACCCAGTTTCTGCAACAGCGACAGGTGTTGCGCCGTGCCGTAACCCTTGTGCTGCGCAAAACCGTAGTCGGGGTATTGGGCGTCGCACTCCAGACACCAGCGGTCCCTGTGCACCTTCGCCAGGATCGACGCTGCCGAAATTGCCGCCACTTTGCTGTCCCCTTTGACAACCGCTTCGGCGCGCAAATCCCAGCGCGGCAACTGGTTGCCGTCAACCAGCACCAGCGCGGGCTTAAGCCGCAACCCCTGCACCGCACGCTTCATCGCAAGCAACGTGGCCTGCAGGATGTTCAGCGCGTCAATTTCCTCGACGCTGGCCTGTCCGATGGCGCTGCACAGCGCTTTGGCGCGAATCTCGTCGTACAGACGTTCCCTTTGCCGGGCCGACAGTTTCTTGGAGTCGGCCAGCCCGGGCACCGGGTTCAGGTCATCCAGAATCACGGCCGCAGCAACGACCGGCCCTGCCAGCGGACCGCGCCCGGCCTCATCGACCCCCGCGATCAGACCGGTTTCATGCCAGACCAGCGAGGTCTGTTCAGCGGTGAATGATTTTTTCGATCGCATCGACAGCGAGTTTCAGTGAGTCGCGTTTCAGGGTCTCGTGGAGGGCCAGAAAGCGCTGCTCAAGCGCCGCCACGTCCTGCGGTCGGTCAAGCCAGTCTAGGACAGCCCGTGCAAGCGCTTCGGGCGTGGCCGCGTCCTGCAAAATTTCGGGGACCACGAATTCGCGGCAGAGGATGTTGGGCAATCCGATCCAGGGCTGCAGGTTGCTGCCACGCATGATCAGCATCGACAACCACGGAATGCGGTAGGCGATGACCATCGGCCGCTTGTACAGGGCCGCCTCCAGAGTGGCGGTACCACTGGCGATCAGGGTCACATCACAGGCTTCCAGCACGGTGTGCGACTGGCCGCTGACGATCAGCAACCGGTCGCCCAGTGCGCTCGCGGCTGCGGCCGCCCGGATGGCTTCCAGCAACGACGGAATGGCCGGCACCACGAAACGGACACCGCTTCGCCGCTCTCCGACGATTTTGGCCGCCGCAAAGAACAGTGCGGCGAGGTGGCGAATTTCGGCCGCCCGGCTGCCCGGCAAGATGGCAACGACGGTCTCATCGAGGGACAGCCCCAAAGCCGCGCGAGCCCCGGCCCGGTCTGGCTCAAGGGGAATCACGTTGGCCAGCGGATGACCAACGAACACAGCGTCAATCCCTTTCTCGCGCAGCAGGTCCGGCTCGAAAGGAAAGACACAGAGCACCAGATCGGCGCTTCGCTTGAGTTGAACCAGCTTGTGTGCCCGCCAGGCCCAGAACGACGGGCTGACGTAGTGCACGACCGGAATGCCGGCGGCTTTCAGCGGAGCTTCTAGGCCGAAATTGAAGTCTGGAGCATCAACGCCGATAAAGGCGTCGGGCGGGTCGGCCAGCAACCGGCGGCGCAACGCGCGGCGGGTCATCAGAATCTTCCACAGTCGCGGCAGCACTTCGACGTAGCCTCGTACCGCGAGCAAATCCTGCGGCCACCAGGCATCAAAGCCGCGCCGGATCATCTGCGGCCCGCCAATGCCGCAGGTTTGAAGCGAAGTCCAGCGGCGTTTCATGCCATCAAGCAACAGGCCGGCGAGCAGGTCGCCGGAAGGTTCACCGGCTACCATGGCCACCCTCAAGGCCCGCGAAGGCGGTACCCTGTCAGATTCCGGCACCGCTGACGCGATAGGCGCAGGCTGAAATGGTGCTGTCGGCGAAACTTCCCCGACAGCCGACGTCCCCTCAGGCATGGATCAGCGCGAAATGCCGCGCATGGAAAGCTGGAGAAATTCCAGCATCGCCAAGATGTCATCCGCTGACTCAGAAAACTCCGGTTCACGGTTCAGCGCTTCAATTGCCGCACGAGCTTCTTCCAGTGTTTTGCCGTCGCGATACAGCAGGCGATGCATCTGCTTGATCACGGCGATACGGGCATCGGAGAAGCCACGCCGGCGCAAGCCGACGCTGTTGAACCCCCGGTTGGCCGGTGGATTGCCATCGACGAGCATGAACGGCGGGACGTCCTGGGAAATGGCACTGGAAAACCCGATCATTGCGTGGGCGCCGACACGCACGAACTGGTGCAGGCCCGACAAGCCGCCAATGGTGACCCAATCACCCAGATGAACGTGGCCTGCCAGACCCGTGTAATTGGCGATGGTGATGTGATGGCCCAGTTGGCAATCATGGGCAATGTGCGTGTAGCCCATGATCCAGTTGTGATCGCCGATCCGGGTCACGCCACCAGCGGCTTTGACACCAACGTTGAACGAGCAGTATTCACGGATGGTGTTGTGGTCACCAATGACAAGCTCCGAACGTTCACCGGTGTATTTTTTGTCCTGCGGCTGGCCGCCCAATGCATTGAAATGAAAAATCTGGTTATTGCGACCGATGGTGGTGCAGCCCTCGATCACGCAATGCGAACCGATCGACGTTCCGGCACCAACACGCACATCGGGCCCGATCACGGTGTACGGCCCGATCCGGACCGATTCGTCAATTTGCGCCTTCGGATCTACCAGGGCCGTTGGGTGAATGTTCGCCATGTCGAAAACCCGTGACCTTCAAACGATGGAGCGAAGCGTGCACATCAGTTCGGCTTCGCTCGCCAGTTTGCCGTCTACCGTGGCCTGGGTGTTGAATTTGTAGATGCCGCCCCGCGTACGTGCCAGTTCCGAGTGCAGCACCAGTTGGTCTCCGGGCTCAACCGGACGCTTGAAGCGCGCACCGTCAATGCCGGTAAAGTAGAACACCGACTTGTCGTCCGGCTCCACGCCCGCCGACTGGAAGGCCAGGACAGCAGACGCCTGTGCAAGTGCTTCCAGAATCAGCACGCCAGGCATGACCGGTCGGTGCGGGAAATGACCCGCAAAAAAAGGTTCGTTGATGGTCACGTTTTTCAGTGCGACGATGCGCTTTCCTAGTTCTATTTCCGTGATGCGGTCCAGCAGCAGGAAAGGGTAACGATGAGGGAGCGACTTCAGAATTTGGTGGATGTCCATCATGGTGTTCGTGATCCGTTTCGACTGTTTGGCTTTTCAAGCCCGTTTTTCAAGTTGCCTGACACGTTCACGCAAACGGTAAAGCTGCCGCAGTGTGGCTGCGTTTTTTTCAAATGATCCGTGTTCGTCAATCGGAAAGTACCCGGTGTAGTGTCCTGGTTTCGAGATAGAGGACATGACGAAAGAAAGCGCGGAAATCTGCACGCCGTCGACGATTTGCAAGTGGCCGGCAATGTTGGCGCCACCGCCAATCATGCAATGGGCCCCGATATCTGCACTGCCCGCCACGCCAACACAGGCTGCCATCACCGTATGCGCACCGATGCGGACGTTGTGGGCCACTTGAATCAGGTTGTCAAGCTTGACGCCATCTTCAATCACCGTATCGCGCAACGCTCCCCTGTCAATGCAGGTATTGGCTCCGATCTCAACATCATCGCCGATACGAACAGCGCCCAGCTGCTCCACCTTTTCCCAGCGCCCCCGATCCGGCACCAGGCCAAAACCGTCTGCGCCAATCACGGCGCCCGAATGGATGATGCAACGGGATCCAACGACACATCCGGCACCAACCGTTACGCGAGATTTGAGCACCGTCTTTGCACCAATGACCGCGCCTCGTTCAACCACACACAAGGGCCCGATGACAGCCGTCGGGTCGACACTGGCCATCGGGTCGACCACCGCGCTGGAATGAATCCCGCCAGTATCGGCAGGCGAATGGGCTCGACGCCACAACTGCGTCAGGCGGGCAAAGTAAAGCGCCGGCTCTTCAGCAAGAATGGTCCCTCCCCGCGCTAACGCCAGATCGCGCAACGGTGGCTCGACAATGACGCAACTCGCCTGACATGTAGCCAGCAGGTGAGTCAGTTTGGGGTTGGCAAGGAAACTCAGTTGCCCCGGTTGCGCCGACTCCAGTGGCGCCAGCGACTCCACTTCAAGGTCAGGATCACCGTGAAGCTCTCCACCCAGTTGTTCGGTGATGTATCCCAGTCTGATCGACACGCGCCGGTCTGATAGACGTTTTACTTAGCGACGCCGGCGTTCAGCGCTTTTATTACCTTGTCGGTCACATCATGCTTGGGATTGATATAGACCGCTTCTTGAAAAATGGCGTCGTACTTTTCGGCTTCGGCAACCTGTTTCACGACTCGGTTGGCCCGCTCAAGGACCTGTTGCAATTCTTCGTTGCGTCGCGCATTCAGATCTTCCTGAAACTCACGGCGCTTGCGCTGGAACTCCCTGTCCTGGTCGACCAGTTGCTTCTGGCGGGCGGTACGCTGGCTTTCCGAAAGCGTGGGTGCTTCCCGCTCCAGCTTTTCCGACAAGGATTTCACAGAATTGCCCATCTCGATCAATTCCTTCTCGCGTCGGGAGAACTCCTGCTCCAGCTTGCTCTGCGCCGCTTTCGCACTGTTCGCTTCCCGGAAAATGCGGTCGGTGTTGACGAACCCGATCTTGAACTCCTGGGCGTGCGCCGGCGAGAAAAGGAAAAGAGAACCCAGCAAGCATGCGAGCCATTGGGATTGACGAAGATATTTCATTAGAAAGACGATCCGATCTGGAATTGGAAGTTCTGGATTTTATCCCCGGCGTACTTGATCACCGGGTAAGCATAAACGAAGCGCAACGGCCCCATCGGAGAAATCCAGTTGACACCCAGGCCGACGGAGCCCCTGGGTTGAATTTTTTCGTTTTCGCCAAAAACGTTGCCATAGTCCGCAAACGTGAACATCCGCAAAGTGCGGTCATTACCAGTCCCGGGAACGGGCACATAGAACTCGCCGTTGAGCGTGAACTTCTTGTTGCCGCCAATATAAGATCCGGTCACATCGCGTGGCCCCAGGGAGTTCTGCTCGAAACCGCGCACTGAACCCAAGCCGCCCGAATAGAAGTTCTTGAACACCGGGAAAGGTTTTCCTGAATATCCGGCTCCATACCCGAGATCCGTGTTGAAGAAAAACGTATAGTCCCTGAACATCGTTGCGTAAAACTGGAACTGGTAGTAGCCCTTCACGTAACGCGCATCACCGAGCGGGCCCCATTCCAGCGCAAGCTTCTGAAACGTACCCTTGGTTGGGACCAATCCGCTGTCCCTGTCATCCCGTGACCATCCGATGGTCAGAGGAATGGTGGAACTGGTGTAGCCGAACTCGTCGGCGTAGGCCAGATAGACCGCGGGAATACTGGTTCCTGGAATGATTCTTGTCAATTCCGCTGCGGCGCCGAAAAACACCCGATCCTTCTCGCTGAAAGGCACGCCGTAACGAACACCTGCGCCGGCCGTGGCAATTCGATAGTCGCCACCCTGATCGGTGTATGGCTTGGTGCTGCGATAGTAAAGATCCAGTGCCTGGGAGATGCCGTCGTCCGTGAAGTACGGGTTTGTCGTACTGAACACCAGAACCGTATTGAATTTGCTGGTGTTCAGATCGAGTGCAAGGTAGTTCCCGGTGCCGAAAGCGTTTTCCTGCTTCATGCCAATGTTGAAGGCCAGCTTGTCAGCGGACGAAAACCCTGCACCAAGCGTAAAGCTTCCGGTGGGCTTTTCAGCAACCTGGAAATTCAGGTCGACCTGATCCGGAACACCTGGTACTTCGGTGGTGTCCACCGCGACCGAGGTGAAATACCCCAGCCGATCGACCCGATCCCTGGAGAGTTTGATCCGGTTTCCGTCATACCAGGACGCTTCGGTCTGCCGAAGTTCACGCCGAATCACTTCATCGCGAGTTTTGTCGTTGCCGCTGATGTTGATGCGCCGGACATAGGCTCGCCGCGAGGGGTCGACCTGCAAGACAAACGCCACGCGGTTGTTGACACGATCCACCTCCGGGCGCACGTCCACACGGGCAAAGGCGTAGCCGAAATTGGCAAAATAGTCCGTGAAGCGCCGGGTCGTTTCGGTCAGGTCTTCGACGTTGTAAGGTTCGCCGACCTTGATTGCAATCAGAGACTTGAATTCGTCCTCGCGCTCCAGCAGATTGCCTTCCAGGCGGACGCCGGTGACCGTGAATCGCTCGCCTTCGGTCACGTTCACGGCAATCGAGACATCCTGCTTGTCCGGAGAAATCGCAACCTGGGTCGAATCTACCCTGAACTCCAGATACCCTCTCGAAAGGTAGTAAGAACGCAGCGTTTCGAGGTCAGCGTTGAGTTTCGCACGTGAATACCGATCGGACTTCGTGTACCAGCTCAGCCAGCCGGACGTATCCTGCTGAAACAGGCCGCGAAGCGTCGATTCGCTGAAGGCCTTGTTGCCCACGATCCGGATTTCCTTGATTTTCGCGACGTCACCCTCGGTGACCGTGAAGGTCAGATTGACACGATTTCGCTCAATGGGCGTCACCGTCGTCACCACTTCAGCAGCGTAGAACCCTTTGTTGATGTACTGGCGTTTGAGCTCCTGCTCGGCCCGATCTGTCAACGCCTTGTCGTAAGGGCGTCCATCGGCGAGTCCGACCTCGCGCAGTGATTTGATCAGCGCCTCTTTCTCGAACTCTTTGGCACCTACAAATTGCACGTCAGCGACTGTCGGGCGCTCCTCGACAATGACCACCAGCACATCCCCACTGGTCTCGAGCCTGACATCTTTGAACAAGCCCAGTGAAAACAGCGCACGGATCGCCGCCGCGCCCTTTTCATCGGTATAAGTGTCGCCAACTTTGAGTGGAAGGGACGCAAAAACCGTTCCGGCCTCCACACGCTGAAGGCCTTCTACCCGGATGTCGCGGACCGGAAATGGGTCCACCGCCCACGCCAGATTGGCCGAAAAAGCCAGCGCCGCAACTGCCGATACGGTACGTTTTCGAAATCGGATCAAATGCTTATTCATGGAAGAAGTGTTGGAAGGCCCGGCACCGGAAGGCAGATAAGTACCTAGCCGAGAAATCGCGAGATATCGTTGAACAAGGCGATGGACATCATCGCGAACAGCAAGGCAACACCTCCCCGCTGCAACCGCTCCATCCAGAGATCAGAGACACTGGAACCCGTGATACCTTCCCAAAGATAATACATCAGGTGTCCGCCATCGAGGACAGGCAGTGGCAACAGATTGAGAATGCCCAGACTGACACTCACCAGCGCCAGAAACGCCAGATATTGCGTCAACCCCATGCTGGCCGACTTGCCGGCATAGTCAGCAATGGTCAGCGGACCGCTGAGGTTTTTCAAGGAAGCCTCTCCAACCAGCATCTTCCCCATCATCCGCAGGGTCAGTGCTGAGATCTCCGCTGTTCGCGCCAGACCGCGCCAAAGCCCGTCAATCGGGCCAAGGTGAACCGTGACCATTTCCGGAGCAGATCCGACAAACGCGCCGATGCGTCCGATTGTGATAACCCCTTCGCGTTTGAGTTCGGGTGAGATCGAAAGGGTCATCTCCCGATCATCACGTCGAATATCCCAACGCATCGCAAATGCTCGATCGCCCTTGACCGCGCCTCGAATCAGCTGACGCAACTGCTGGCCATCGGAAACTGGCTTGCCATCGACGCGCAGTACCAGATCACCCGCTTTCAAACCGGCCAGATCAGCCGGACTGCCGCTCAGGACATCACCAATCGTCGGTCGAGTCCAGGGTCCGATGAAACCTATCTGGCGCAGCAACCGGGCGTCGGCTTCGACCTCGCCCATGTCCGATAACGGAAGACGCACCTCACGCGTCCGCCCGTTCTGTCGATCCGAAACCTGAAGCGTCAGGTCTTTCTTTTCCAGCGCTCCACGGGTCACCAGCCATCGCAATGCATCGAAAGAGACGATGGACTCAAGTTCTTCACCCGAGAAACCGGCTTTGAGCACACGGTCGCCACCCTCCAGACCCGCCCTTTGGGCGATGGATTGATCGGGCGGACTGGCCAGTACGGCTCGCGGCTCCTGCACGCCGATCCAGTTGACCATCGCATACAGCAGCACCGCCAGCAGAAGATTGGCCACCGGCCCCGCAGCAACGATGAGCGCACGGGATCTCAAAGGCTGCGTGTTGAACGCCAGATGTCGCTGATCTGCTGGCACCGGCGCCTCGCGTTCATCCAGCATGCGCACGTAACCACCCAGTGGAAACGCGGCGACGACAAACTCGGTGTCATACCCGTCGGCCTGCCGGCGCTCCCATCGCAACAGGGGGCGACCGAATCCGACGGAAAACCGCAGCACCCTGACGCCACACAGCCGTGCCGCTTTGTAGTGTCCGTACTCGTGAACGGCAATCAGCAAGCCAATCGCTACAAGAAAAGAAATGATGGTCAACATCAGGACTTTCCCCTCAGGTCCGACTCATCACTCGCACTTGCTTTTGAGCGGCGGTTCTGGCCAATCGGTCGAGTTCCAGCAAGTCCGCCAGCGTCGAGGGTGGCTGATAATCCACCGTCGATAGCGTTTGAACATTGATATGGTGAATCTGGTCAAAGCGAACGCGTCTGTCCAGAAACGCCGCAACTGCAACCTCGTTGGCGGCATTCAAGACGGCGCAGGTACCTGGTTTCCCCGCCAGGGCCTGCCAGGCCAATGCCAAGCCCGGGTAACGATCCTGATGCCCGGCATCCGATAGCGACTCAAAAGTCATCGGCGGTGAGTTCTGGAAATCCAGCGCAGCCGCACCGGAGACCATGCGCTCGGGCCAGGAAAGCCCGTAGGCAATCGGACCGCGCATGTCGGGCGTTCCCATCTGGGCAACAACCGAATGATCCTTGAACTGCACCATCGAGTGGATGATGCTCTGCGGGTGCAGCACCACCTCGATCTGCTGCGGCGGCAGTCCGAAAAGGTATCGCGCCTCGATCACTTCCAGCGCCTTGTTCATCATGGTGGCAGAGTCCACTGAAATCTTCCGCCCCATTTCCCAATTCGGGTGCGCACAGGCCTCTTCCGGTGTCACGTCTTTCAGGGTTTGTGGAGATCGTGTGCGGAAAGGGCCACCAGACGCCGTGAGAATGATCTTGTCCACCCGGGCAGGCCAGAACGAAGGGTCTTCGGGCAGCGCCTGAAAGATCGCGGAATGCTCGCTGTCGATGGGCAACAGCCGGCACCCTCCTTCATGAACAGCCTGGAGAAAAACCTCTCCGCCGACCACCAAGGCCTCCTTGTTCGCCAACAACAACCGCTTGCCGGCCCGGGCCGCAGCGATACAGGACGACAGTCCGGCGGCACCGACGATGGCGGCCATAACGATGTCGACCCGTTCATCGACCGCCACCTCGTCGATCGCCGCAGGAGACCAGCGCACCTCCGTGGAGAGCCCGCAGGCCTCTACCTGCTGCTGCAGTTGACGACCATGCGCTTCACTGGCCATGACCGCCACCGCTGGCTTGAACCGCACACACTGCGCCAGCATCAGATCTACCTTCGTGGCAGCGGTCAGCGCATGGACCTCGAACTGGTCTTCATGGCGGGCTACGACGTCCAGCGTGCTCACGCCGATGGAACCGGTCGACCCCAATACAGCGAGTCGCTTTTTCATGACTGGAGGACGGCCGCGAACAGCATGGCCAATGGCAACGTGGGCAACAAAGCATCCACGCGGTCAAGGACACCACCGTGACCGGGCAACAGGTTGCTGCTGTCCTTGGCCCCAGCGCTGCGCTTAACCAGTGACTCCACCAGATCGCCAACCACGCTCATTCCGGCCATGAAAAGTACCACCAGAACCATCAGCCACAGTCCCTGACTGGCGAGTCTGGAATAAAAACTGGCAACCGTCACATCCCATTGACGATCCGCCAAGGTCCAGCCGATCGCGAGTACCACGACGCCCGCCATCCCACCCCATACACCTTCCCAGCTTTTTCCGGGGCTGATGCTGGGCGCAAGCTTGTTTCGGGTGAACCGACCACCAAGTGAGCGGCCTGCGAAATAGGCCGCGATATCGGCCACCCAGACCAAGACAAATACTGAAAGAAGGAAATTGACACCGATCGTTCGCGCTTGAGCGACGGCCAGCCAGGTCAGCCAAAGGGCCAGGACACCACCAACGATGCGAACACCGCAAGGTACCCGCGACCATCCGGCCACTCCGCGCCATAGAAGCCAGCCACCGCCCAGTACCCAGAACAATCCCGCCACCGACCAGACCGCTGGCAAGGGAAGGAGCACCCAGCCCAGCCACCAGCTCGCTGCACTGAGCGCAACACAAACCAGACCTGTGAGCACCGATGAAGAGAACGACAGTCCGTTCAATCGACCCCACTCCCAGGCACCTGCTCCAAGCATCATCAGAATCAGAAAGTTGAACGGCTCAGGGCGGGAAAAAAAGAGCGCAGGCAACAAAACAGCCAGCAAGATCAGTGCCGTGAAGATTCGTTGCTTGAGCATTGTCGACTTTCAGGCAACCTTGCGTGGTTCTGAAGCCTTGAGAACCTGTTCCGGCGTCTTGCCAAAACGCCGTTGCCGCCGACCGAAAGAATCGATCGCAGCATCCAGTTCGGCTTCGTCAAAATCTGGCCACAGCTTCTCGCTGAAGTAGAGCTCGGAATACGCGGCTTGCCACAACAAAAAGTTGCTGATGCGCTGCTCCCCTCCTGTACGGATCAGCAAATCCGGATCCGGCACGTGTGCCAACGCCATGGCACGGTCAAGGTTCCACTCATTGATGGTTTCGCCCGCTGAGGCAAGTTTGGCTGCTGCCTGGGCGATATCCCAGCGCCCGCCGTAATTGAAGCAGACGTTCAGGATCAGCCGAGTGTTCTCAGCAGTGGAGCTTTCCGCCTGGAGCAGGCCTGCCCGCATCTTTTCGGACAAACCGGTGCGATCTCCGACAATGTGGACCCGCACACCATCCTTCTTCAACTGCGGAACCTCTCGACCCAAAGCCAGGCCCAGCAAGTCCATCAGCCCGGAAACCTCTTCCGCGGGGCGGTTCCAGTTTTCAGATGAGAAGGCAAACACCGTCAGAACAGATACGCCGCGATCGCTGCATGCCTTGACACAGCGCCGCAGCGACTCCACGCCTTGACGATGCCCGGCCACCCTTGGCAGAAATCGCTTGGCTGCCCAACGCCCGTTGCCATCCATGACGATGGCAATGTGCCGAGGAATCTCTGTGTCTTTCACGGAAGTCATCGAGGGCAACCGGGCGCCTTTCAAACCGCCATGATCTCCTGCTCCTTGGCTGCCACCAACTGGTCGATGGCCGCTACGTGACGATCCGTCACTTTCTGGATCTCGACTTCAGCGCGCTTCTGGTCATCCTCAGAGGCCAGCTTGTCCTTCACCAGCTTCTTGACCGATTCATTGGCGTCCCTTCGCAGGTTGCGCACCGCGATTTTGGCATTTTCGCCCTCGTGGCGAACGAGTTTGGTCATTTCCCGGCGACGCTCTTCGCTCATCGGTGGCATCGGAACCCGGATCAGATCGCCCATTGATGCAGGATTCAACCCGAGGTCACTTTCCCGGATGGCCTTTTCGATCTTGGCACCCATCCCTTTTTCCCAAGGCTGAATGCCGATGGTCCGCGCATCCAGCAGCGAAACGTTGGCAACCTGGCTGATCGGCACCATGGAGCCGTAATAGTCAACATGGACGGTGTCCAGCAAAGCCGGATTGGCACGGCCTGTACGGATCCTTGACAAGTTGTGAACAAAAGCGGCGATGGACTGATCCATCTTTGTTTCGGTCACTGTCCTGATTTCAGCAATCGTCATTGTTCTTTCTCCTGCGAAGTCGAGATGAATCAGACATGAACAAGCGTGCCCTCATCCTCTCCCAGAACCACCCGCTTCAGGGCACCGTGCTTGAAGATTGAAAAGACCTTCACCGGCAATTTCTGGTCTCGGCACAGCGCGAAGGCTGTCGCATCCATGATGCCGAGGTTGCGCGACATCGCTTCGTCGAACGTAATTCGCGCATAACGGGTGGCCGTCGGATCTATTTTCGGATCGGCGGTGTACACGCCATCAACTTTGGTGGCTTTGAGCACCAGTTCAGCGCCGATTTCGGCGCCCCGAAGAGCAGCAGCCGTATCGGTCGTAAAAAACGGGTTGCCGGTTCCAGCCGCAAAAACGACGACCTTACCCTCTTCCAGATACTGCAGGGCTTTGGGTCGCACATAAGGCTCGACAACCTGCTCGATCCCGATAGCCGACATCACCCGCGCCGTCAACCCTGCCTTGTTCATGGTATCGGCCAGTGCCAATGCATTCATCACCGTCGCCAGCATGCCCATGTAATCCGCAGTGGCGCGATCCATGCCAACCGAACCGCCGGCAACGCCGCGAAAGATGTTCCCACCACCGATGACCACCGCAACCTGCACACCCAGACGGGTGACCTCGGCAATCTCCTCAACCATGCGGACAATCGTCGCATGGTTGATTCCAAACGCGTCGTCCCCCATCAGCGCCTCGCCGGACAGCTTGAGCAGGATGCGTTGGTGTGCCGGCTTGGGAGCGGTCATTGGGGGTACTCCGTCAGTATGTTCAATAGGGTCGCCGGTGAAAACAAAAATCAGGCAGCGCCTTTGGCCGCAGCGACTTGCGCAGCAACTTCTGCCGCGAAATCGTCGACCCGTTTCTCAATGCCCTCGCCCACCACATACAAGGTGAAGCCGCGCACGGTCGTCGCCGCACCTTTGAGCATCTGTTCAACGGTTTGCTTGTCGTTCTTGACGAAAGCCTGATTGAAGAGGCTGACCTCCTTGAGGTATTTTTGCACGCCACCTTCGATTCGCTTGGCGACAATTTCGTCTGATTGCACCGGCTTGCCGGCGGCTTTTGCGGTTGCTGCGTCTTCGGCGGCCTTCGCCGCAGCAACTGAGCGCTCGCGCTCCACCAGTTCCGCCGGCACGTCAGCACTCGACAACGCCACCGGCTTCATGGCCGCAATATGCATGGCAACGTCCTTGGCGGCTGTTTCGTCGCCGTCAAACTCCACCACCACACCGATCCGGGTTCCATGCAGGTAGGTGGCAAGGCGTGCGCCGGACGCAAAGCGCCTGAAGCGGCGGAAAGTCATGTTTTCACCGATCTTGCCGATCAGGCCCTTGCGCACATCTTCCAGCGTCGGGCCAAATCCGTCCTGGCTGTAGGTCAATGCGGCGAGCGCATTCACGTCAGCGGGATTGTGCTTGGCAATCAGCGCGACAGCGCCGTTGGCGAGCGCCAGGAAACTATCGTTTTTTGTGACGAAATCGGTTTCGCAATTGACCTCCAGCATCGCGCCCGTGTCACCATCCGTGGCGATGACGATCACGCCTTCGGCGGTGACGCGCGATGCCGCCTTGCCGGCCTTGGTTCCGAGCTTGACACGCAACAGTTCCTCGGCCTTGACCATGTCGCCGCCGGCTTCGGTGAGCGCCTTCTTGCACTCCATCATCGGCGCGTCGGTCTTGGCGCGCAGTTCTCCGACCATGCTTGCGGTAATAGCTGTCATTTTTCTCTCTCCGTCTTCAATTCAAAAGGTATCAGGACTAAAAAAAAGGGGCAACAACGCCCCTTTTTGTTTGACGCCCAGGGGATCAGGCTGAAGCGTTTTCGACTTCCACGAATTCATCGTCGCTCTCGGCGGCGACCGCCTTGGCCACGTCGTCGGTTGCGTTCGAGCGACCTTCCAGAATGGCGTCCGCAATGCCCCGTGCGTACAGCATCACGGCCTTTGCAGAATCGTCGTTGCCGGGAATGACGTAATCGATGCCTTCGGGCGAGTGGTTGGTATCCACGACGCCGATCAACGGAATGCCAAGTTTGCGCGCTTCAGCGATGGCAATCTTGTGATAACCCACGTCGATCACGAAGATGGCGTCCGGCAAGGCAGCCATATCCTGGATACCGCCGATGTCTTTTTCGAGCTTTTCGATCTCGCGGGTGAACATCAACTGCTCTTTCTTGCTCAGGGAGTCAAGGCCGGCTTCCTGCTGGGCCTTCATGTCCTTGAGGCGCTTGATAGAGGTTTTCACCGTCTTGAAATTGGTGAGCATGCCACCCAGCCAGCGCTGATCCACATACGGAATCCCGACACGCTGGGCTTCGGCAGCGACGATTTCGCGCGCCTGGCGCTTGGTGCCCACCATCAGAATGGTTCCGCGGTTGGCCGCCAGCTGGCGCGCAAACTTGGCCGCGTCCTGGAACATCGGCAGCGATTTTTCCAGGTTGATGATGTGAATCTTGTTGCGATGACCGAAGATGTAAGGGGCCATCTTGGGATTCCAGAAGCGCGTCTGGTGGCCAAAATGGACACCGGCTTCCAGCATTTCGCGCATGGTGACGGACATGGTTATCTACTCCAAAGGTTGGGTCTAAAATCCAGTCCGCCATCGCGACCAGCACGCAGTGAGCTGAAAAGCCCTGACTGCCAGATGGCCGCAACACCTTGAGGGACTGGTTTGCGATTTTGTCCTGAAGGGTTCGGCCAACGGCCTCCCGCAGAACCCGAAGAGTTTATCACAGGCCTTCGCCATTGCGCCCATGTTTCCAGACCTCCATTCCAACTTGCAACTCATCCGGGAAGGCCGGTTGACGGCGCAACAGGCGTTGAAGGACAGCCTGTCCATTGCCGGCTCCGCGACTTGCCGGGACGCGTTCTTGTCAATAGACGCAAATGATTCAGCCCGCGCGGTTGAAACTCTCGAGCCGACGGTTGAGCGTTTAAGCGGGGCGGGCCCGCTCGGCGGACTCGCCTTTTCAGTCAAAGATCTTTTCGACGTCTGCGGTCAGGTGACACGAGCCGGTTCGCGTGTGCTTGACCGGGGTCCGGTTGCTGTCGACTGCACGGCGGTGACTCGCCTGCGTGGCGCTGGCGGCACGATGATCGGCCGCACGCACATGGTCGAGTTCGCGTTTTCAGGCGTCGGCACCAACCCGCATTTCCCGACACCTGCCGCCTGGGATGCCCGGTTTGACCGACCGGCGGGTACCCCTGGCGAACCCAGGGTGCCGGGTGGCTCCTCCTCCGGTGGCGCGGTATCGGTCGCCACGGGCGCCGCCTGCATTGCTTTGGGCTCCGATACCGGCGGCTCCATCAGAATCCCTGCCGCCCTGAACGGAATCGTCGGTTTCAAGAGCACCGCATGCCGGGTGCCAACGCAAGGTGCTTTTCCGCTGTCGACAACCCTTGACACCGTCTGCGCGATGACGCGCAGCGTGCGTGACGCCGTGCTGGCCCACGAGATACTGGCCGCTCGCCGTGTGGTGCGCAGCCCTGCGCCACTTCAAAGCTATCGACTGGCAGTCGCCCGAACCACCATGCTGGACGATCTGGACCCGGTGGTCGCGCTTGCATTCGAGCGCACCGTGCGTCAATTGCGCGACGCCGGCGCCCGAATCGAGGAAATCGCACTCGACGAAATTCGCGATCTGGGGGCCATCCAGTCCACCGGCGGTTTCACGGCCGCTGAGGCCTATGCAACGCACCGCGAAATGCTGGAGACGCGTGTGGCGGACTACGACCCTCGGGTCAGCGCCCGCATCTTGCGCGGCGCCGGTATGAAAGCCCATGAATACGTCGAGTTGACGCGAGAACGAAAACGCTGGATCGAAGCAGTGGAGCGCACACTCTGCGGCTACGATGCCGTGCTTTCGCCCACGGTGCCCATCCTCGCACCGACTCTGGCGTCGGTCGCGCCGGCTGACGGCGCCGACGCGGCGCAGGACAAACGACGTGACCAGGCTTTTTTTCGTGCCAACGCCCTGCTGCTGCGCAATACCAGCGTCGTCAACATGCTCGACGGCTGCGCAATATCGATTCCTTGCCACGTTGAAGACGAATTGCCCATCGGGCTGATGATGTGGCACGGGGCGCTGCGCGATGATGCGATCCTCAACCTGGGCCTGTTGGCCGAACGAACACTTCAAATACAATAGCTTCAAACGACTGTTCGACGCTGGATTGGTCGGGTTTTTTCCTATATTTTCATGAAAATTGCCATCGTGGGTGCCGGCATCATCGGCATTACCACTGCGTATGAGCTGGCCTGCGACGGCCACACGGTCACGGTCTTTGAACGCAACAGCGCAGCCGCTGCCGAAACCAGTTTTGCCAATGCCGGTCTGGTCGCGCCCGGCTACGTCACGCCATGGGCCGCGCCCGGCATGCCCGCCAAGGTGCTGGGCCACCTGCTCAGTCGCCACGCGCCGGTCAAGATCGGGCTGCCGCTGTCCGCTGCCGACCTGTCATGGATGTGGCGCTGGTGGCGCGCCTGCGCCCCTGAGGTCTACGCGAAGAACCGCGCCCGGATGCAGCGCCTGGCGTTCTACAGCCGCCAACGCCTGCACCACGTCTGCGCGGAACGCAAACTTGAATATGACCGCAGCGACGGCTACATGGTCTTGCTGCGCTCTGAAAAGGACCAGAAGCTGACCCGTCCCGGGCTTCAGGTGCTGAAAGATGCCGGTGTCAGTTTCTCCGAGATTGACGAAGCCGCAGCCCGGTTGATTGAACCGGCCCTGAACCCGGACACCCGTTTTGCCGGTGCCATTCACCTGCCGGGCGACGAGGTCGGCAACTGCCGCCAGTTCGCGCTGCTGCTGAAAGACGAAGCAAGGCGCATGGGGGTGCGGTTCGAATTCGAAAAAACCGTCGTGTCCCTGCGCCCCGGAACAGCCCCCTCCCTGACGCTCAACCACGAAGAAAAGGAACAGGTGTTCGATGGCATCGTGGTCAGCGCCGGCTGGTGGTCCGCCGCAATGCTGCGCCCGATCGGCCTGTCGCTGCCGATGGCGGCGGTCCATGGTTACTCGATCAGCGCCAACATTCTGGAGCCGCTGAACGCACCCCGAAGTGCGGTGATGGACGAACGCTTCAAGGTTGCCATTTCACGGCTGGGGCAGCGGGTGCGCGTCGCGGGCAGCGCCGAACTGGGCGGGCAACCGGGGAAAATGCGCGCGGATTCCCTGAACACGCTCTACAAGGTGCTGGCTGACTGGTTTCCCGGGGCCGGCCAGTTGTCTCGCGGCATGCAGGTCTGGAAGGGAGCCCGACCCATGTTGCCTGATGGCCCACCGGTGATCGGCCCAAGTGGTGCTGCCGGTATCTGGCTCAACCTGGGCCACGGATCCAGCGGCTGGGCCCTCAGTTGTGGCAGTGCCCGGGCTTTGGCGGACCTGATGGCCGGACGCAAGGCCGAGGTTGATCTGGAAGGGCTGGGCATCGAACGCCTGCGCGCCTGAGTCCCTGCGCGGCAAAGCTCGGGCCGCCACTCGCGGCACAATGCCGCCATGAAACCCGTCAAACCGACACGGCCGTTGCAGTTGCTGGACATCGCCGCTACACGGCAGAGGGAAACTGCCACGGCTGCCACCCTGCCCCCCCACACCCTGATGCAGCGCGCTGGCTTGTCCGTCGCGCGACTGGGGCTGGCGGTTGCGCCCCACGCGCGCACCGTCTGGCTGGCCTGCGGACCGGGCAACAACGGCGGCGACGGCCTGGAGGCGGCCATGCATCTGCGTCAGTGGGGTTGCCATCCGGTCGTGACCTGGATGGGGCGCGACGATGACGCTCCAGAAGACGCGCGGGCCTCATGGCAGCGGGCCCGTGATGCTGGGGTGCGGTTCCTCGACCAGCCTCCGGACGATCTTGGCGAACAAGACCTCTGCATCGATGCCTTGCTCGGTATCGGCGCCACCCGACCGCCGGACGGCCAGATGGCGCAATGGATCGCCACGATGAATGCCTCCGTCGCAGGCGTGCTCGCCGTGGACGTACCGTCGGGCTTGAGCGCCGACACAGGTCAGCCGATCAACGGCGCCAGCACCGGCGAGCCTCTTTCAATGCCCTTGAACGGGCAGCCGGTCGTGGTCGCGCGCCACACCTTGACGCTGCTGGCCGCCAAACCTGGACTGTTCACGGCTCGGGGCCGCGACTATGCAGGCGTGGTATGGATTGACGATCTGGGCGCCGACGAACTTGTCGGCCAAGCTTGCGCCTGCGTCAATCCACAACCACCGGAAGCGCGCCGTCTCCACGCGTCCCACAAGGGCAGCTATGGTGACGTCGCGGTGATCGGCGGTGAAGGGATCGGTTTGCGAGGCCTGGGCATGACCGGAGCCGCCCTGCTTGCAGCACGCGCTGCCCTCTATGGTGGTGCCGGCCGGGTGATGGTCAGCCTGCTGGACGACGCCGAATGCCCGACAGACTTCGTTCGACCCGAACTGATGTTCAGGCGCATCGACGCGCTGGACCTGCAGGCCATCACGGTCGTCTGTGGTTGCGGAGGCGGCGAAGCCGTTCGGGCGGTACTCTCGCTCCTATTGTCTAGGTCCCCGCGTCTGGTGCTTGACGCGGACGGTTTGAACGCGATCGCGGCGGATTCATCGTTGCGGCAACTGCTGCGTCAGCGCGCCACTCGCGGGATGGCAACAGTCTTGACGCCCCACCCGCTGGAAGCCGCGCGACTGTTGCATTGCACCAGCGCCGAGGTGATGGCCGATCGTTTGCGGGCGGCCAACGCGCTGGCAATCGAGTTGCAAGCGGTGGTGGTCCTCAAAGGCTCGGGCTCAATCATCGCGGCGCCAGCGAAGACGCCAATGGTGAATCTCACCGGCAACGCGCTGCTCGCGGCGCCCGGCACCGGTGATGTGCTCGCAGGCTGGATCGGCGCCCGAATGGCGGCTGGCGAAGACGCCTGGGAAGCCGCCAGCAGGTCGGTGTATCACCACGGATCCGTCGCAGACCACTGGCCTGCAGCCCAGACCCTGACAGCCGGCATGCTGGCCGAACGCGCGTTTTTCTGAAGCCGAGGGGAAAACCCGGCAAGCAGTGAATGAAGCCGGTTGTCAGCCCCGCCCGGCAAACGGCATTTTTGTCGCCATCACCGTGTGGAACATCACGTTGGCGTCCAGCGGCAGGTTTGCCATGTAAACGATGGATTGGCCGACGATTTTCACATCCATCAACGGTTCGATCGCGATTTCTCCGTTGGCTTGCTGCACGCCGGTTGCCATGCGAGCGGCCATCTCTGTGGCGGCGTTGCCGATATCGATCTGGCCGACTGCAATGTCGTATTTGCGACCGTCAAGCGAAGCCGCTTTTGTCAAACCCGTGACGGCGTGTTTCGTTGCCGTGTAAGCGATCGAATTGGGCCTTGGCGTGGTTGCAGAGATCGAGCCGTTGTTGATGATGCGACCGCCCATGGGCCGTTGCGATTTCATGGCACGAAACGCCGACTGGATGCAGAAGAACATACCGCTCAGGTTAACGTCCACGACCTGACGCCATTTCTCGACCGGCAGGTCCTCCAGCGCAATCGCTGGCGCGCTGATTCCCGCATTGTTGAACAGCAGGTCGACGCGACCGAAACGGTCCACCACAGCATCGAACAGCGACTGTACCGACGCCGGATCGGACACGTCAGCAGGCACCACCA
>JACSRS010000206.1 GCA_014879655.1 Burkholderiaceae bacterium | reverse complement strand
GCCGGGTTGGTCAGCGGCCCCAGGATGTTGAAGATCGTCTTGATGCCCAGTTCACGGCGCACCGGCGCGACGTTCTTCATCGCCGGGTGGTGGTTGGGGGCGAACATGAAGCCGATGCCGACTTCATCGATACAACGGGCGATGGCCTGTGGCGACAGGTTGATGTTGACGCCCAGGCTCTCCAGCACATCCGCGCTGCCCGATTTGCTGCTGACGCTGCGGCCACCATGCTTGCTGACCTTTGCGCCTGCAGCGGCCGCCACAAACATCGAACAGGTTGAAATGTTGAACGTGTGCGAGCCGTCGCCGCCGGTGCCGACGATGTCGACCAGATGGGTCTTGTCGGCCACATGCACCTTGGTGGAAAACTCGCGCATCACCTGAGCGGCTGCCGTGATCTCGCCGATCGTCTCTTTCTTGACGCGCAGGCCGGTGATCAGCGCCGCCGTCATGACCGGCGTGAGCTCGCCTTTCATGATCAGCCGCATCAGGTGCAGCATCTCGTCATGAAAAATCTCGCGGTGCTCGATGGTGCGCTGCAGCGCCTCCTGGGGGGTGATGGGCATGACAGTCTCCTTGTGGGTGATCAGGTCGCAGAAGATTCGGTCAGGGCCAGCCTGAGCCCGAAACCGATGAAAAGGCCGCCGGCGGCCCGGTCGAGCCAGCGCGTCGCGCTCGCCAGGCGGGGGCCCAGCGCACCGCCCAGACGCGCGCGCGACGAAGCGGCCACCAGCGCCCAGCCGGCATTGATCCAGAATGAATTGAAGGTGAACAAGGCTCCCAGCGCCAGAAACGCCAGCGCCTTGTGCGTCACCTGCGGGGCAATGAACTGCGGGACGAAGGCCAGAAAGAACAGGGCCACCTTCGGGTTCAGCGCATTGGTACCCGCAGCCTTCCAGAACACCATTTTCAGGCCTTGTTCCCCTTTATCCAGCGTCAAATGGTCTTTTATTGCTATCAAATCAATATTTTTCGAAAGCTGGAACGCAGCATCGAGTAGCCCATCCAGACCAGCCAGACGGCCCCCACCCATTTCAGGATGCCAAACGCAGTGGCCGAGGTGGCGAGCAAGGCGCCAAGGCCCAGTGCGGCGGCCAGCATGTGCACGCCACACCCGGCTGATATGCCCAGGGCGGCGACGACACCGGGTCGCGCTCCGCCCCTGAACGCCTGGCGCACGATGAACAACACGTCCGGCCCCGGAATCAGGTTGAGCAGCAGCCCGGCGGCGACAAACAGCGCAATTTGCTCGGTCGCCATCGTCAGGCCTCCAGAAACGCCCGGATGGCCGCGACGGCGCGGTCGATGCCCGCCGCATCCACATCCAGATGCGTCACAAAGCGCAGGCGGTACAGCCCGGTTGCCAGCACCCCCTGCGCGGCCAGATGCTTCAGCAGCGGTTCTGCCCGGTTCCGCGCCGTTCCGGTCAGGTCGGCAAACACGATGTTGGTCTGCGGCGGCTCGACCACCAGCCCGTTGAGAGCGGCCAGACCGTCGGCCAGGCGCTGCGCCAGCGCATGATCGTCCGCGAGGCGTTCGATGTGGTGGTCCAGCGCGTAGCTGGCAGCAGCGGCCAGCCCGCCGGCCTGCCGCATCGCGCCGCCGGCCATCTTGCGGATGCGCCGGGCCCGGTCGATGAATTCGCGAGTGCCGCACAGCGCCGAACCTACCGGCGCGCCCAGCCCCTTGCTGAAACAGACCGACACGCTGTCGAAGCAGCCGGCGATGCGCCGCGCCTCGGTGCGCGGGTCCGAGCCCGCGCCCGCCGCCTGCGCAACGGCGGCATTGAACAGCCGCGCGCCGTCAAGGTGCCGGGCCAGACCCCGCTGCTGCGCCAGCCCCGTCGCCTGCACCAGGTAGTCGAACGGCAGCAACCTGCCGCCCAGCGTGTTCTCCAGCGCCAGCAGGCGCGAGCGCGCAAAGTGCGGATCGTCGGGCTTGATGGCCGCCTCGATATCGGCCAGCGCCAACGTGCCATCGGGCGCGTGCGCCAGCGGCTGGGGTTGCACGCTGCCCAGCACGGCGGCGCCGCCGCCTTCCCAGCGGTAACAGTGCGCCATCTGGCCGACGATGTACTCGTCACCGCGCTGGCAGTGGCTCAGGATGGCGCACAGGTTGCTCTGCGTGCCGCTGGGCACGAACAACGCCGCCTCGAACCCCAGCAGATTCGCGATATTCTGCTGCAACTCGTTGACGCTGGTGTCGTCGCCGAACACATCGTCGCCCAGCGGCGCGTCGGCCATGGCCGCGCGCATCGCCGGCGTCGGTCGGGTGACCGTGTCGCTGCGAAGATCGACGACCGCCGTCAAGCCGGCCGCTCCAGAAAGTTGCGCAGCATCGCGTGGCCATGCTCGGTCAGGATGGATTCCGGGTGAAACTGCACGCCTTCGATATCCAGCTGCGTGTGCCGAACCCCCATGATCTCGCCATCGTCGGTCCAGGCCGTCACTTTCAGGCTGTCCGGACAGCTGCTTCGATCGATCGCCAGCGAGTGATACCGGTTCACGGTGAACTGCTCGGGCAGTCCGGCAAACACGCCTTCACGGGTGGTGGTGATCACACTGGTCTTTCCATGCATCAGCTGCTGAGAGCGCACGATCCGGCCACCAAACGCGGCGCCGATGCTCTGATGGCCCAGGCACACGCCCAGAATCGGGAGCTTTCCGGCAAAGGCCTGAATGGCGGCCACCGAAATGCCTGCTTCGGCCGGCGAGCAGGGGCCAGGCGAGATCACCAGGCGGTCCGGCTTTCGGGCGGCGATGCCTTCGAGCGTGATCTCGTCGTTGCGGAAAACTTCGACGTCAGCACCCAGTTCACCGAAATACTGGACGATGTTGTAGGTGAAAGAGTCGTAGTTGTCGACCATCAGCAATTTGATGCGGGCGCTCATTCCAGCCCCTCCTCGACCAGTTCGGACGCGCGCAGCAGCGCGCGCGCCTTGTGCTCGGTTTCGCGCCACTCCATCTCGGGCACCGAGTCGGCCACGACACCTGCAGCAGCCTGCACGTACAGCATGCCGTCCTTGATGACGCCGGTGCGGATCGCGATCGCCACGTCCATGTCACCGGCGTAGCTCAGGTAGCCGCAAGCGCCGCCGTACAGCCCGCGCTTGGTCGGCTCCAGCTGGTCGATCACCTCCATCGCGTGAACCTTGGGTGCGCCGGTCAGCGTACCGGCCGGGAACGTGGCCTTGAGCACGTCCATGCTGGTCATGCCGTCTTTCAGGATGCCTTCGACGTTGCTGACGATGTGCATCACGTGGCTGTAGCGCTCGACCGCAAAAGCTTCGGTGACCTTGACGCTTCCGGTCCGGGCAATGCGGCCGATATCGTTGCGCGCCAGATCGATCAGCATCACGTGTTCAGCCCGCTCTTTCGGGTCGTTCACCAGTTCGGTCTCGGCGGCCAGGTCGGCCTCGGGCGTGGCGCCGCGCGGACGGGTGCCGGCCAACGGGCGGATCGTGATTTTCTGCCCTTCAGCGGTTTTTTCCTGCCGCACCAGAATTTCCGGCGAGGCGCCCACGACGTGGAAATCCCCGAAGTGGTAGAAATACATATAAGGACTGGGATTGAGCGATCGCAGCGCGCGGTAAAGCGACAGCGGACTTTCGGTGAAGCGCTTCTTGATGCGCTGGCCCACCTGCACCTGCATGAAATCGCCACCCGCGATCAGTTCCTTGGCGTGCTCAACTGCCTTGAGGTAGTCCTCCTTGGCAAAGTCCCGTTCGGCTGGGTAGCTCTGGGTGGCCTTGACCATGGGCGCGCTCACCGAATATTTCAGCTGCTCCTTCAGGTCACGCAGGCGTTTTCTTGCGTTGACATAGGCCTCCGGGCGGGCCGGGTCGGCATAGACGATCAGGTACAGCTTGCCCGACAGGTTGTCGATGACCGCCAGTTCCTCGCACTGCAACAGCAGGATGTCGGGGCACTGCAGCGAATCGGTCGGGCAACTCGCCTGCAGCTTTTTTTCGATGTAGCGCACCGTGTCGTAGCCGAAATACCCGGCCAGGCCCCCGCAAAACCGGGGCAGGCCGGGGCTCAGCGCGACCTTGAAGCGCTGCTGATAGGCATCGATGAAGTCCAGTGGCGTGGCGTGGGGACACGCGCCATCGTGTCGAACGGTTTCGACAACACGGCCCTCGTGCACCACCTCGGTGACGGCGTCCGTGCCAAACCCGCTGGCCCTCACCAGCGTGCTCGCTGGCAGTCCAATGAAGCTGTAGCGGCCGAAGCGCTCGCCGCCGACGACGGATTCGAGCAGAAAGCTGTGCTTTCCGCCATCTTTGCTGTGGGCCAGCTTCAGGTATAGCGAAAGCGGGGTTTCGAGGTCTGCAAAGGCCTCCAGCATCAGCGGTATACGGTTGAAGCCCTGTCCTGCCAGGCTTTTGAATTCAAGTTCTGTGATCACGGTTCGAGCCTCCAAGCTCCGGTGCCAGCGGATGGCACATTCATTTCAAGCCATGCCCACGCCGCAGCGGCGGGACGTTTGGTGCGCGGGCAAGCCGCGCCGTTCAGGCGTTCGAGTGATGTGGCTTGCGCCAGGGCCAGGCTCCCTGGCTGCGAATGCCTGCCGGCTGGCGTGGTGCTGACGGATGGAGGATTTCCATGGTGCCAGCAAGTGTAGCAAAGGCCTCAAGCCCTGCCTCCTTGGGCACATGCGTGAAAAAATTCACGGAAAA
>JACSRS010000198.1 GCA_014879655.1 Burkholderiaceae bacterium | reverse complement strand
GCAGCCTGGTAGCGCACTTGCATGGGGTGCAAGGGGTCGCGAGTTCGAATCCCGCCACGCCGACCATTTTTTTCAAAAGAATTCAACGGGTCACCGCAGCAATGCCGTGACCCGTTTTCTATGGCGGGTCTGGGTCAAATTGTTTCGCAGGACGGTGTCAAGGCGAAGACATCGCTGATCGCCCTGAGCGAAGGCGGTCGGTCGCTGAATCACATTGATTGCTACTGTTCGAATAGCTGATAGTCTTGACTTGACGCTGGATAGGGGCGAATATGACTGAAAAATTCCGAAAGACAGTCGCAAGGGGTAGAGGAAAAATTCGAGACCCGATCGTTGCGCTGTGACGTCAATGCGCCAGCCAGGGACTCCAGATAATCGGCCATACTGGATCGTCTGCGGCAGGCTGCAGTTCTCATCGAAACCCTGCTGCCATAGCTTGCCGATGCCCTGTTTGTCGTTCGGTACGGCCGAGCGGACTTATACATGCCGAATTCCGAAGTCACTTCTGCCGATACGGCAACCAACCCGCAAGCCAAGGCGCTGCGTCTAGAGATTGCTGCGCTGCCGGCATTGCCGGGGGTTTATCGGTATTTCGACAGCCAGGATCAGGTTCTGTACGTCGGCAAGGCCGCCAATCTGAAGAAGCGGGTTTCCAGCTATTTCCAGAAACAGCTGGGCGGCACGCGCATCGGGCACATGGTGCAGCAGATTGCCCGCATGGAAACCACGGTGGTGCGCTCGGAGGCGGAAGCGCTGCTGCTCGAAAACAACCTGATCAAGCGGCTCAATCCCCGCTTCAACATCCTTTTCCGTGATGACAAGAGCTATCCGTATCTCAAGATTTCAGCCGCCAATGGTGCCGGCCATCGGGCCGATGGCAAACCTGACCCGGCCGGCTACTCGCGGCTGAGCTACTACCGCGGCGCCACCGACCGCCTGCATCACTACCATGGGCCTTATCCCAGCGCCTGGGCCGTGAAGGAAAGCATTCAGCTGCTGCAGAAAGTGTTTCGCCTGCGCACCTGCGACGATCCCGTGTTCGCCAACCGCACGCGACCCTGCCTGCTCTATCAGATCCGGCGTTGTTCGGCGCCCTGCGTCGGGCATGTGGGGCCGGAGCAATATGCGATGGACGTGGCCAGCGCCGACGCCTTTTTGTCCGGCGACACGCAACAGGTGCTACAGACATTGCAGACGCGCATGATGGCCTGCGCCGACAGGCTCGAGTTCGAGCAGGCGGCTGAGATCCGCAACCAGATCACAGCGCTTTCCCGCGTGTTGCACCAGCAGGCCGTGGACACCGTGTCCGAGCGCGATGTCGATGTGCTCGCCGTCCGCTTGCGCGGCGGGCGCGCCTGCGTGAATCTGGCCATGATTCGCGGCGGGCGGCATCTGGGAGATCGGGCCTATTTCCCGTCGCACCTCGAAGACGGGATCGCAATGGCAGATTTGCCGCCCGACGCGCTTGGCGGTGTCGCATCGGAGCCGTCTGCAAAATCCGCAATGCCGGATCGGCAGCCTGTTGTAGCAGAGACCCGGCAGGCTGAGCAGGCGGTGCTGGAAGCGTTCATTGCACAGCACTACATTGGCGCGTCCATTCCATCGCTGCTGGTTGCCAGCCATGAAGTGAGTCCGGAGCTGGTCAGCCTGCTGTCGCAGGAGCGCGGATCGCGCGTGCAGGTTTCGAGTCATCCGCGCGAGCAGCGCCGGGTGTGGCTGGAAATGGCCCAGCAGAACGCCGACATCCAACTCGCCCGTCTGCTGGCGGAGGAGGGCTCGCAGATTGCACGCACCCGGGCGCTGGTCGATGTGCTGGATCTGGCGCCGGAAAGTCTTGACGGTGTTCGCATTGAATGCTTCGACGTTTCGCACACGGCCGGCGAAGCCACACAGGCCTCCTGCGTGGTGTACCAGGGCAACCGGATGCAAGCTGCGCAGTACCGCCGCTTTTCCATCAAGGGCATCACACCCGGGGATGACTACGCGGCCATGCGGCAGGTGCTGACCCGGCGTTATGAAAAACTGTCGCAGGCCGCGCTGGACGCCCACGCCGAGCCCTCACAGCAATTGCCGGATGTCGTGCTGGTCGATGGTGGCAAAGGGCAGGTTGGCGTCGCGCGCGAAGTGTTTCGGTCGCTGGGTCTGAGTCTGTCGCTGATTGTCGGCGTTGAGAAAGGCGAGGGCCGCAAGGTCGGTCTCGAAGAGCTGGTATTTGCCGATGGCCGTCCCAAGCTGACGCTGGCTGCCGACTCGGCAGCGCTGATGCTGGTGGCGCAGATTCGCGATGAAGCGCACCGGTTCGCCATCACCGGCATGCGCGCTCAGCGCGCGAAAACACGCGTGGGCGCCAGTCGCCTGGAGGATGTCCCAGGGGTCGGACCCAAGAAGCGCGCAAGCCTGTTGCGGCGTTTCGGTGGCGTGCGAGGTGTGGCCGACGCCAGTGTCGAAGACCTCGCCGGCGTGGAAGGCATCTCGACCGAACTGGCCCGTGCGATCTATCAGGCGCTGCGCTAAGCGCGTGGGCAGCCACCGGGGCATCGTGCCACAATCGCCGGATGTTTTGGACCATCCCCACCGTGATGACCTGGACGCGAATCGTCGCGATTCCGCTGATACTGGGGGTGTATTACCTGCCGATCTTGCCGCAAACCCAGAACCAGATCGCAACCGCCATGTTCATCGTTTTTGCGCTGACTGACTGGCTGGACGGCTTCCTGGCGCGCAAGCTGAACCAGACCTCGGCATTCGGCGCTTTTCTCGATCCGGTGGCCGACAAGTTTCTGGTCTGCGCGGCCTTGCTCGTGCTGGTGCACATGCAGCGTATCGACGTGTTCGTGGCCCTGATCATCATCGGCCGCGAGATCGCCATTTCCGCGTTGCGTGAGTGGATGGCGCAGATCGGTGCCTCTCGAAGCGTGGCGGTGCACATGCTCGGCAAACTCAAGACGACGGTGCAGATGATTGCGATTCCCTTCCTGCTCTACCACGGCACCCTGTTCGGCGTCATTGATACCGGTTTGTGGGGTATCTGGCTGATCTGGATCGCTGCGGTGCTGACGGTATGGTCCATGGTGTATTACCTGCAAAAGGCACTGCCTGAAATTCGTGCGCGGGTGAAATGAACCAGTCGGGAACGGGTGCTGCGTCGGACTCGGCCTGGCTGCGCGCGATGCCCTTGGTTTTCGTGCTGATCTGGAGCACCGGTTTCATCGTGGCGCGCTATGGCATGCCTTGGTCGCCGCCGATGAAGTTCCTGGCCACGCGTTATGCGCTCTCCATTCTGTGCTTCCTGCCGTGGATCTTGTGGGCGCGCGTGAAGTGGCCGCAGGGTGCTGACCAGTGGAAGCACCTCGCGATCACCGGCATGCTGATGCATGCCGGTTACCTCGGGGGCGTCTGGGCTGCCGTCAAGGCCGGCATGGGGTCCGGGCTTTCGTCACTGATCGTGGGCGTGCAGCCAATTCTCACGGCCGTCTGGCTCTCGGCCGTCAATGCACCCGGTACAGCGGGCTCGGCCGTCAGTCGGCGGCAATGGGCAGGGCTGGTGCTGGGTTTCGCCGGCCTGTTGCTGGTGGTATCACGCAAGTTCGTCAACAGCGCGCCGGGCGACTCGGCCACCACCGTCAACCTGGCGCTGGCGGTGCTGGCGCTGCTGAGCATCACGGCCGGCACCCTTTACCAGAAGCGCTTTGTCCGCCCCTGCGATGTTCGATCCGCCAACACGGTGCAACTGCTGGCTGCGCTGGTGGTCACATTGCCCCTGGCCCTGCTGGAAAGTGAGCCGATGGTTGTCAACAGCCAGTTGGCCGCCGCGATGGCCTGGTCGGTCGTCGGGCTCACGCTGGGGGGCAGTTCCCTGTTGTATCTGCTGATCCAGCGCGGCGCGGCCGCATCGGTCAGCAGCCTGATGTATCTGGTGCCGCCGTGTACGGCCTTGCTGGCCTGGTTGTTGTTCGGCGAGCCTGTCACCCTGGTGACCATCGGCGGTACGGTCCTGACCGCCGTGGGTGTCAGTCTGGTGATTCGGCCGGCTCGAACCTGATACCCCCGTGAGAATCGGAGATCCGTCAAGCCGGAACCCGAAAAATTTAGGCTTTTGTGGTGTGAATCTGTCACCCTCGCCGGCGCGGGCCTGCAAAACGTCTAGAATTCGCGTCCTGCGCGAGGGGGCCACCCGGATGTATTGACACCCGCCGGACAGGTGGCTTTAATCGTTCCAACGGCTGTAGCCGTCTTGCCATGCTGAAAAGCCTTGAGACTCCATGCAGTCACCACTGAACTGCGGATGAGATTCCGATCAACATACCTGAACTGATGAGGGGACACCTGTGAACAAGACCGAAATGATTGAACATATTGCAATGAATGCCGACATCTCCAAGGCTGCCGCGGCCAGGGCCTTGCAACACATGATCGAAGGCATCACGAAGACGCTGAAGAAAGGCGGTTCGGTCTCGTTGGTTGGTTTTGGCACCTTCGCTGTGGGTAAACGGCTTCCGCGCACCGGTCGAAATCCGCGCACCGGGGCTGCGATTAAAATCAAGGCTGCCAAAGTTCCGAAGTTCCGTCCAGGCAAGGCGTTGAAAGACGCCTTGAACTGAGTAGCAGTTGAGGTGGGGTGCTTAGCTCAGTCGGTAGAGCGGCGCCCTTACAAGGCGTAGGTCGGCGGTTCGACCCCGTC
>JACSRS010000223.1 GCA_014879655.1 Burkholderiaceae bacterium | reverse complement strand
CCCGGCGGCGCGCAGCCCGACCAGACGCGCGGCCTGACCGGCTTTGTCTACCGGCGCGTGCATGACGTGACCCAGCTGGTGGGTAAGGGCGTGGACGCGGCGCTGGCACGGCTGGTGCCCCTGATGGAGGGCAGCGGCCCGGCCCGGCCGGTGACGCCCGAGCGCGAAGCGGCGCTGTCCATCCTCAACGGCGTCATGGGCGACCACCTCGCGGCCTCCGGCAACCCGCTGGCGCTGCCCATGGTGCTGCGCCATCAGGGTCACACCTTGCGCTGGGACGTGGAGCCACACCCTGCGCATCTGGCCGGCGCCGGCCCCAAGATGCTGCTGATGATTCACGGCCTGTGCATGAACGATCTGCAATGGACGGCCAAAACCGACGACGGCCGGCGCATCAACCACGGTGAAGCGGTAGCCGCTGAACTGGGCTACACGCCCATCTACCTGCGCTACAACACTGGCCTGCACGTGTCGCAAAACGGCCACCAGCTGGCGGACGAGCTGGAAAAGCTGCTGCAGAACTGGCCGGTGCCGGTGGCGGAACTGACGGTGCTGGTGCACAGCATGGGCGGGCTGGTGATCCGCAGCGCCTTGCACGTCGCGCGGCAGAAGGGGCTGAGCTGGCCCGGGCGGCTCAAATCGATTGTTTTCCTGGGCACACCGCACCACGGTTCGCCGCTGGAGCGCGCCGGCAACTGGGTTGACACGTTGCTGGACAGCACGCCGTTTACCGCGCCGTTTTCCCGGCTGGGCAAGCTGCGCAGCGCCGGCATCACCGATCTGCGCTACGGCCACGTGCTGGACGCCGACTGGCAGGGCCACGACCGCTTCGAGCGCAAGCCCGACAGCCGCGTGCCGCTGCCCCTGCCCGAGGGTGTGGCCTGCTACACCGTGGCGGCGACGCTGGCCAGCGAGCCCGGTGGCCTGGCGGACCGCCTCGCCGGCGACGGCCTGGTGCCACTGAACAGCGCGCTGGGCAAACACGACGAGCCGGGGCGCTCGCTGGTGTTTGCCAAAGAGTCGCAATGGGTGGCCTACAACACCGGCCACATGGCGCTGCTGAGCAGCCCGGCGGTGACGGAGAAGGTTCTGCAGTGGCTGCGGCCGGCCCCGGCCACGGACGTAGACGGCGCCTGATCGCGCGCCGGGGCGGGGCGCGGATCGATCCCGCTCAGGCCCCGGCAAAAAGTGGCTTGCCGGGCAGATGTTCCCCGGCACAATGGCAGGCTTGAACCACTCCCCGGCGCTGCAGGGCCCGCATTTCGCCATGAAACACCGCCTTTTTTCTGCCTTGCTGGGCGCCAGCGCCGTGCTGGCCACCTTCAGTGCTCCGGTGCACGCGCAAAGCGGCACCGTCAACGCGATCTGCAGCACCGACGGCCCCTGGTGCGAGCTGGCGGCCAAGGAGTTCACGCGCCAGACCGGCATCAAGGTGCTGCAGGCGCACAAGCCCACCGGCGAGGCGCAGGCGCAGATCCGCGCCGAGGCCGCGAATCCGAAAACCGACATCTGGTGGGGCGGCACCGGCGACCCCTACTACCAGGCGGCCGAAATGGGCCTGCTCGACGCCTACCGGCCCGACTACCTGAAAGACCTGCACAGCTGGTCGGTGCGCCAGTACGCGATGAGCCAGAACTATGTGGGGGGCTTTTACACCAGCGCCATCGGCTTTGGCTGGAACGAGGAGGTGCTGAAGAAGAAAAACCTGCCGCCGCCCAAGTGCTGGAAAGACCTGCTCGACCCTCGCTACAAAGGCGAGATCGAGACGTCCAACCCCGGCTCCAGCGGCACCGGTTACACCATTCTGGCCGGGCTGGTGCAGCTGATGGGCGAGGACCAGGCCTATGCTTACCTCAGGCAGCTCAACCGCAACATCACGCAGTACACACGCAGCGGCCAGGCGCAGGCGCGCAGCGTGGCCAAAGGCGAAGTGGGCATTGGCGTGAGTTTCATCTTCGGCTTTGATAACGAACGCATCACCAACAAGTTCCCGGTGCAGTCAGCTGCGCCCTGTGAAGGCACGAGTTACGAAGTGGGCGGCATTGCGCTGATCAAGGGTGCGCGCAACAAGGAAGCCGCCAAACGTTATTACGACTGGCTCATGAGTCCGGCCGGCCAGCAGATCGGCGCCCAAGCCAACAGCCTGCAGGTGCCGGCCAACAAGACCTTCAAGCCCGACCCGCGCATCCCCTCGATCGACAACGTGCGCCTGATCAAGTACGACTTCGAGAAATACGGCAAATCGGCCGAGCGCAAGCGCCTGATCGAGCGCTGGGTGAAAGAAGTCGAGTCGCAGCCGCGCTGACAGCTTCTTGAAAACCCTCCGAACGCCCCCACCCTAGGGGCGTTTCGCCGTCTGGAAAGGCGGCGTGCCTTTTTCCTATTCAGCCACTTATACGTCCATGAGCAAACAAACCCTTTCCTTCCAGGCCGAAGTCGCCCAGCTGCTGCACCTGGTCACGCATTCGCTGTACTCCAACAAGGAAATCTTCCTGCGCGAACTGGTTTCCAACGCTTCCGACGCCTGCGACAAGCTGCGTTTCGAAGCCATCAACGACACCGGTCTGTATGAAAACGACCCTGAACTCAAGGTCAAGCTCACCTTTGACAAGGACGCGAGGACGCTGACCATCACCGACAACGGCATCGGCATGAGCGCGCAAGAGGCCATCGACCATCTGGGCACCATCGCCAAGAGTGGAACGAAGGACTTCGTCAGCAAACTCAGCGGCGACCAGAAGGCTGACTCGCAGCTCATCGGCCAGTTCGGCGTGGGTTTCTATTCAGGCTTCATCGTGGCTGACAAGATCACCGTGGAATCACGCCGTGCGGGCATGAAAGAGACGGAGGGCGTGCGCTGGGTCAGCGGCGGCGCCGGCGACTTCGAGGTCGAGACCATCACCCGCGCCGAGCGCGGCACCAGCGTGATCCTGCACCTGCGCGAAGACGCGCTGGATTACGCCAGTGCCTGGAAGCTCAAGGACATCATCAACAAGTACTCCGACCACATCAGCCTGCCCATCCTGATGGAAAAGGAAGAGTGGAAAGACGGCGAGCTGATCACCCCCGGCGACGAAGAAGGCGGCCGTCAGCCCGGCGGCATGGTCAAGACCGGCGAATGGGAAACCGTGAACCAGGCCACCGCGCTGTGGACCCGCCCCAAGAAAGACATCAGCGACGAGCAGTACACCGAGTTCTACAAGGCCATCAGCCACGACTTCGAGAACCCGCTGACCTGGACGCACAACCGCGTCGAAGGCAGCACCGAATACACGCAGCTGCTGTACATCCCGGGCAAGGCGCCGCACGACCTGTGGAACCGCGAGAAAAAGGCCGGCATCAAGCTCTACGTGAAGCGCGTCTTCATCATGGACGACGCCGAGGCGCTGCTGCCCACCTACCTGCGCTTCGTCAAGGGCGTGGTCGATTCGGCCGACCTGCCGCTCAACGTAAGCCGCGAACTGCTGCAGGAAAGCCGCGACGTCAAAGCCATCCGCGACGGCTGCACCAAGCGTGTGCTGTCGATGCTGGAAGACCTGGCCAAGCACGACAAGCTGCCCGAAGCCACGGCCGATGCCGAAGGCGTGACCGACGTGGTGAGCGACGAAGACAAGGCCAAGGCTGGCAAGTACACGCAGTTCTACGCCGAGTTCGGCGCGGTGCTCAAAGAGGGCCTGGGCGAAGACTTCGCCAACAAGGACCGGCTGGCCAAGCTGCTGCGCTTTGCCTCAACCACCAGCGACACCGTGACCGTCAGCCTGGCCGACTACAAGGCCCGCATGAAGGAAGGCCAGGACGCGATCTATTACGTCACCGCCGACACCCTGGCCGCCGCGCGCAACAGCCCGCAGCTGGAAGTGTTCAAGAAAAAAGGCATCGAAGTGCTTCTGATGACCGACCGCGTCGACGAGTGGGCGCTGAACTTCCTGCACGAGTTCGACGGCACGCCCATGCAGTCGGTCGCCAAAGGCGCGGTGGATCTGGGCAAGCTGCAGGACGAAGACGAGAAAAAAGCCGCAGAAGCCGCCGCCGAAACCCTTAAGCCGCTGCTGGCCAAGCTGAAAGAAGCGCTCAAGGACAAGGTTGAAGACGTGCGCCTGACCACCCGCCTGGTCGACAGCCCGGCGTGTCTGGTGGTGCAGGACAGCGGCATGAGCATGCAGCTGGCGCGCATGCTCAAGCAGGCCGGTCAGGCTGCGCCCGAGGTCAAGCCCGTGCTCGAAGTCAACGCCGATCATGCGCTGGTGAAAAAACTCGACGGCTCGGTGCACTTCAACGACCTGGCGCACATCCTGTTCGACCAGGCGCTGCTGGCCGAAGGCGGCATGCCCGAAGACCCTGCGGCCTACGTCAAGCGGGTGAACGCGCTGCTGGTCTGAGGCTGACCGCTTTCCCTTGCGCCGCAACCCTCCGCGGCGCAAGGGACCCCCTTGGGGCCTGAGAGCCACTTTTTTTGCCATTTTTGCGATGTAACCAGCGTCAAATGGTGTTTTGCAGCTATGGATAGGTGAGTGTGCTGGCTCCTCACTTGCTCACGCAGCCTGTGTTTTGAGGTCCAACATGGCAAGTCCCGAGAAAGTCAAAGGTCCCGCTTCCTACTTCCCGTCGATCGAGAAGACCTACGGTCAGCCGGTGGAGCACTGGTTCAAGGTCTTGCGCGTAGCCGGTGACGGCAAGCACATGGAACTGGTGGCTTTGCTCAAGTCAGCGCACGGTCTCGGCCATGGCCATGCGAATGCGTTGGTCGCGTCGTACCTGGCCAGGTCCCGACCGGAATAGAAACGGTCGACCGGACGATGGCGGTCGCCCATCCGCGTGCGCCTCACCGGGCACTAGAGCGCTCGCTCTAGGGAAAACCCTGAAATTGAGGTGCGCGCTCTACGAAGCGCGGGCACAGTCCGGTTGTGTCTGATTCAAACGGTCCGCGAAACGCAGGCCCTGAGGTCAGCAGACCATTTTCATAAAACCGGAGTAATTCATGTCCAGCAAAAATCTGTCCAGCATCGCCACCGATGTCATCGCGACCTACGGCATCACCGCCACCAACGTCATCAACAGCTACCGCTTCGGTGGCGAGCGCCTCATCAGCTTTGTCGACGAGCGCTTTGAAAATGCGGTGAATCGCGGCGCGTCGGCGTTGAACAAGGACATCCGGTCGAACCTGATCGGCAACCAGCGACGCCTCAGCGGCTATTCCGTCACGGGCGTGCATTTCGGCACCGACGGTGCGCAGCGCGTCGTCGGCTTTGCCGTGGACCTCGCCACCAAAGGTGTGAGCTTTGTCGCTGCCAATGCCGAGCGCATCGATCACGCCTTGAACCTGAATGCGCTGAAAACGATCAACAGCGTCGTCATGCCAGCCGCCATCGTCGTCAGCACCGTGGCTGAACGCATCGAAGAAGGCAGCAACCTGCTGGTCAAGCGGGTTTCGGGCAAGGCGATGCCGGCCAAGGCGGTTGCCACGCGCAAGCTGAACGCGTCGACGCGCAAGGCTGCGGCCACGCGCAAGCGCGTGACCAAGGCAGCGACCCAGCGCGTCAGCCAGGCGGTTGCCGACTCGGCCACCGAAACCTCGAACGCCGCACGCCGGGTTGCACGCAAAGCCAGGGCAACCTCCAAGCGGGTCGAGACGGCCATCGCCGGTACCGCGACCGAAGCGTCGAACACTGCGCGCCGCGTCGCACGCAAAGCCAAGGCGACCGCCAACGCCGCCTGACGGGTCGATGCAGCGAAAGCTGCGCTGCACATTCAGGAAAACAGGGCCGCCCAGCGGCCCTGTTTTCGTTTGTCGCGCCCGCAGCGTCAGAGCCAGCCTGCTGCCCGCAAGATCAGCCCCAGCCCCAGCGCTGCCAGCACGATCAGCACCGCCGTGCGGAACGCCTGCGGCGCCAGACGGCGGCTGATGCGTTGTCCGATGTTGACCCCGAGCGCAACCAGTACCAGTCCGAGGGCCGATATGGCCACCACCTGCACCGTCATCAGGCCGGCCGCGCCGAGGCCGACAAACATGGCGGCGCTGGAAAGTGTGAAAGACTGGTTGCTGGCCTGAACAAAGCGCTCGCGTGGCAGATCGAGCGACAACAGGTAAGGGATCACCGGCATGACTTGCGACCCGGTCAAGCCGTTGACGAAACCCGTGGCGGCGCCAATGGCCGGTTCAAACTTGCGCGTTCGCGCCTCGGTCAATCGGAAGCGCGCGTTCGCCAATGCGAAGGCGACGTAGATCATCAGCACCGCACCCAGCACCGCAGCGGCACTTTCGCTCCGTATCTGCGTCAGTACCCACAGACCCGCAAAAACCGATGCGGCGGCAGACAAAATCATTGGCCAGAAGCGCCACACGCTGGCGCGGAAACCGGGCGTGCTGACCATCACCACCAGGTTCGACGCGACCGACGGGATCAGCACCAGTGGCAACGCCTCCTTCAGGCCGAAGGCCAGTGTGAGGATCGGCAGGCAGGTCGAGGAATAGCCCAGCCCGGTCACACCCTTGACCAGTGCAGCGATGAAATACGCCGCGGCGATGGTGGCGAGTTGGGTGGGGGAGAATGATTCCAGCAAGAACATCGTTTGAGTTTCACGCAAAGCCGGGGCTTCCGTGACGCCGCGGCCCGGGCGATCAAGTCACCCGGACTTCAACCTCCATCCCCGCGAACGCATCTGCCGCGCCCAGGTAGCTGCCCGACACCGGCATCAACAGCGTGATGTCGCGGGCCACAGCAACCGGAACCAGGTTGAAGCCGCCGATGCTGCGATTGGTCGGGTCGAAGTTGATCCAGCCAGCCCCGGGTACATAGACCTCGGACCATGCGTGGGTGGAGCCGGCGCCCGAGGAACCCGTCGCCGTGCTTTGCGGGTCGTACAGATAGCCCGACACGATCCGGGCGCCCATGTCCAGACTGCGAACCGCCTCGGCGAACAGGATGGCGAAGTCGCGGCATGAACCTTTGCCGCGATCCAGCGATTCGATCGGCGTCTGGGTACCCTCGCTTTCGCGCACCTCGTACTGCAGGGATTCGGACACCCCATGGCTGATCGCCTTCAGCAGTTCCAGCGTGTCGGTTGCGGGGCCCCGCACGAACGATCGGGCCCATTTCTGCAGGCGCCCCATCGGGTCCAGGTACTGCTGGATGGCCAGTGCCCCCAGATCCGCGCGATCGTCGTTCGAATAGAAGAAGGGATACGTGAGGGCTGCCGCCGCAATATTGAAGATCGGCCAGGCGTTGCCGGTAAGTTCCAGTTCGAGCTTGCTCTCAATCCGCAAGGCGTCGGTCCGGCCGGTGAATGACGCGGTCGCGACCGCATTGCCCGAGACATCGTGCGCCCACGCAATCGTTGCGTCGGGCGACACATCCAGGGTGTGCGAGATGAGTTGCAGCTCACGGCTTTCCCGGGGGCGCAGCATCAGCCGATGCGGGCTCAGGCTGACCGCGCTGCGGTAGTGATAGACCGTTGCATGGCTGATCTGGATTCGGGTCACGGTGGTGCGGGGCTGCTGAAGGAAATTCAGATTAACACCTTCAGAAGAAACAAGCCGCCAACAAATGCCCCAATCTTGAACCCAGTCATCGGCCGCCGTCCGGCAAGCGGACCCGATCGTGCGGCATCCATCCGCTTGGACCAAGCGCAAGCCGCAGAAGTTGACCAGACAAAAGTACGCCAGCGAATGTCAACCGGGTGAGCGCGTTTGCTGGCCGCACTTTCAGCCGGGCGGGGCTGCAGGAAACCCGGTTAGCCGGAAATTTGAAAAAAATCTGCCACGACTCAGCGCAACTTGCTCATCGATCGCCATGGAGCGAGTGGCGAATGGGAGGCGTGGCCTGAATTCGCAGTGGGTGCACGTTCTCCCGGCGCAGCTTGCCGGGTCTGGCGCTCAACGCACACCGGGCCGATTGACGGGGCCGCCGCGATTCGCGGGAGCCGCTCCCGGCCCGGGAGCCCCCACGTCGGGCGCAACGCCCACGCCGGGCGCGCCTACGCCCACGCCAGGGGCAGCGCCCACCCCTGGCGCACCCACGCCCGGAGTGGCAACCGCCGCGGCGGCCGCTGTCGGTCGCGCCACGCAGCCCTTGGGCACGCCGACCGACTTGCAATAGACCACTGCGCAGGCCGGACCGGCCAACAGGGTGGATCCGAGGGCCATGAGTGCCAAATATTGACGCATTTCATCTGCCTTGGTACGTTTCAAGCATCGCTGGCCATTGACCACGACGAACTGTTGCAGGCGGGCGGAATACGGGGGGCGCCACTTTTAGCCCTCTTGTGCTGCTGGAATCCGTCCCTCGCGGATCGCCTTGATGAACGCCCGGTAGTCGGCGCGGTTCTGGGCCGCGTATTCCACCGCGAACTCGCCGATTGCGTCATCGAAGGTCTGCCCACTGCCCATGTAGCCGGCCAACATGGCCGGGTCTCCGGTGCGGGCGTGCGCGCGGGCCAGCGCATGCGCGCACATCCGGGCGTAATGCCGCAGCATGGGGATATCCCAGTCCTCGATGACTGCGGACATCTTCATGTCACGCAGCTGGCGCACATAGACGTCGCGGCCATTCTTGCCGCGAGCCCAGCCCAGGAACACGTCGCTCGCAGTCTGCATGAGCCGCTGGCCGACGACCACCCGCTGGCCATTATTTGCATAACGGGATTTGCCCGCGTAGGGTTCGAGCACCGAAGCGCGCGCTTCCTTGATCTGCAGGAACAGCGGGTCGTCGTCGGCTGCCATGAAAAGCCCGATCGTGCAGAAGGTCCCGACACTGCCCACGCCAACAACCTTTGCCGCCAGATCGAAGAAGTGGAAGCGGTCGAACAGGGTTCGGACGTGCTCGGGCAAGGTCTTCCGATACGAGCCAATGCCCTCTGCATACCCCGAAGCGAGATCGGGCGTCAGTTCTGCCGACGGATGGAAGATCAGGGGAGGTTCGTCCTTGATCCGGGGTTTCCCCCCTTCGTGCGAAACCAGCTTCGGATACAGGAAGTCGGGCACAGACTTGCGCTGCTCCCGCTCGAGGCGGGCGGCAAATCGTCTTCGGGCCTCCTTCAAGACCGCCGGATCAGCCGACCGGTCTTCGTACTTGCGCAGGTCGATCTTGTCGTACCAGATATCCAGGGCCCGCATCGAGGCGTAATTGCTCATGCGCTCGCGATAGCCACGCACCAGATCGGTGGCCACGCGCGCGGCGTCGCTGTTGGGCAACTGCAGGTAGTTCGCCGCGATCACCACGCTGGCCGCCAGACGCTTGAGGTCCCACTCGAACGGGGCGGGCAGGGTCTCGTCCAGGTCGTTGATGTCGAAGACCACGTTGCGCTCCGGGGTTGCGAAGCCGCCAAAATTCATCATGTGCGCGTCGCCGCAGGCCTGCACGCTGATGCCGCTGGTCGGGGTGTGGGCCAGGTCAGCCGCCATCAGCACGGCTGACCCCCGGTAGAACGCGAAGGGCGACGCCGACATGCGCCCGAAACGGATCGGGATCAACTCCGGAATCCGGCCTTGATTGGATTCGTTCAGTAGGTCCACCGGATCACGGCGGCCTTCGAACGGCTTCCACCCTGCCTGTGATCCCCGCGGCACAATTTTGCGCAGCGCCTTTCCTTTGGCGGCGCGCTCATCGGCGGAGAGGTATGGAGTATCGGGATGAGGGGCGCCTTGGCTATTGAGGCGTTTTTTGGTCTTGGCCATCCTGTTGCCTCCTTCGACTTTTGCAATGCACCATGATCAGACTGGTCAGAGGGTGCTTATTTCTCGCTTTTCAGCCGTCGTGCGCCTTCGAGAATCGGGTTCCAGCCGAACACCAGCGTGAGCATGAAGTTGTCCATGCGCAGGGCCGTCGGGTCGCTACCGCTGTTCAAGGTTGACTTGTAGCCGAAGGTGAGCCCGATGTTGTCGTTGACCTGGTAGCCCAGCGTGAGTCCCACGCCGACGTTGTTGAGGCTCGTCCCGGCGACTCCGTTGATGCTGGCCTTGCCGCCGTTGTACCAGGAGGCGTCGAGCGACCCCCAGAAGGACTCGGTGAAGTCGCGCGTCAGGTGCGCGTCGAGCTGGAACAGCGGATCGGTCGTCAGAGTCTGGCCGACATAGTCGTTGTTGGGCCCGAACAGCCAGACGGCGGGCAGGAATTCCAGCGTCGTGCGTCGGCCCGGCACCCACTGGCCGAGCTGCCAGACGACGGGCGCACCCAGGCGCCCGTACCAGCGGTTCTGCCCCAGGTTCAGGGGCTGGCTGCTGTTGTAGTTGCCGATCGGCAGCGCCAGATCGGCGAGGAAATCAACCGAGAACCCCGGCTCGTAGCGCAGCACGTCGGAAAGGGCTTTCTGCGCCTTTGGGCCGATCAGGTTGTAGGTGAACTCAAGCATCGGGTCGCCAAAGCCGTTGGTGGACTCGTTGAAAGCCTTGCCCGCTGCGGTGACCTGGCCGGAAACACGGCCCATGGGCAGGATGATGGCGGCCATGGCCGAGCGATCCGCCAGGGTGAACGTGTGTGCATACCCCGTCAGGGCCATCGTGGCATCGATCTTCGCGCCCGGCGTCACGGTATTCGCGGGGTCGAACGGGTTCGAGTTTCCGCTGATGGATTGATAGATGAGCGGCACCGCGTTCGAGTCCGACAGCGTCTTCCAGTAGAAGCGCCCTGGGACCTGGGCCTGGGCCTGCGGCGCACAAAGCGCGCTGAGGGCGAGCGCTGCGGCGGCGATCAGGCGCAGCGGCGTGCCCGGCTGCTTCGGTGTCTTGTCGCTTTTCATCTGAGACTTCCTTGTAGAGAGGTGATTCATCCCGGTGCAATCGTGTTCAGGGCTTGGGCTCCGCCAGCATGCCCGGTGGCGGCACGTACTGGCGCTTCAGGCTGAGCGGTGGGTAACCGGCCTGGACCGGGACGCGCTGCGGGAGCTCCTTCTCGATTGCCTCGTAAGGCGAGCGGTTGGGCAGGACCACGTTGTTCCTCCGGACGTAGTCGTCCCAGAGCGCCACCATCTCTTTCACCTTGTCGGGTCGCTCCGCGGCCAGGTTCTTCAGCTCGCCGGGATCCGCCGAGAGGTCGAAGAGTTCCCAGTCACCCATCCCGAAGGGCCTCCACTCCCAGCGCAGTTTCCAGCTTCCCTGCCGGACGGCGCGGTTGCCGAAAAGTTCCCAGGCAAGGACGTCCTGGTCCGTTCGCGGCGACTCGGCCCGGCCCTCCAGCACCGGGACCCAGGACTTGCCCAGGGCCGGCGGCACGTCCTTCCCCATGTACGTTTTCGGGTAGCTCGTACCGGCCACCTCGAGCAGCGTCGGCATGATGTCGGCCACGTGCATGGTCCCCTGCGTGTTGATGCTCCCCGCGGGACGCTTGACCCCGGGTCCGCTCACGATGAGCGCGTTGCGGATACCGCCTTCCGCGAGCCAGGCCTTGTACTGGCTGAAGGGCGTCATGGAGACCTGGGCCCAGGGGGGGCCGTAAGCGAGCCAGGAGCCCGGGTCGCCCCACGCGTTGGGATGGTTCTGCGACCAGTGCATGGCGGCGAAGAGGAAGTCACGGGTGCCGGGCGCGCCCGCGATCATGGCGTGGAGGTCGTTGCCCTCGGCGCCGTTGTCGCCGAAGACGATGAAGATCGTGTTGTCGTATTCGCCGATCTCCTTGAGGTGGTCGATGAGCCGCCCGACGTGGTGGTCCAGGTTCTCGACCAGGCCGGCGTAGATCTCCATCTTCTTCCCCATGAGCGCGCGGGCGGCCGGGGCCAGCAGGGTGGAGTCGGGCACGAACCACATCCGCTCGGCGAGCTGCGTGCCCGCAGGCGTGATGCCGAGCTCAATCTGGCGTTTGAGCCGTGCCTGCCGTACCGCGTCCCAGCCCTTGTCGTACTCGCCGACGTGGCGGTTGCGCCACTCCTTCGGCAGGTGGTACGGCTCGTGCGGCGCCTGGTGGGAGACGTACGCGAAGAACGGCTTGCCGTCGCCCCGGTGGGCGTCGATATAGCCGATCAGCTTGTCGGTGTAGGTCTTCGTCGCATAGAAGTCTTTCGGCAGGCTCTTCAGGTAGCGCCCGTCCTCGGTGTAGAGCGACTTGGGGTTGGCGGCCGAGAAGTTCCAGTCGTCCCAGTAGCTGCCCATCCCGTCGAGCAGCGAGAAGTCACGCTCGAAGCCGCGTGCGCGCGGTATCTGGTCAGGCTGCTTGCCCATGTGCCACTTGCCGACCATGTAGGTGTGGTAGCCGGCGTCCTTGAGTAGCTGCGGCAGCGTGACGACACGGTTGTTGAGGTAGCCCTCGTAGCCGTCGATGCCCATCTGGTTGGGCGCGGTCCACTCGTTCATGTTGCCCAGGCCATTCAGGTGGGTATCAACACCACTGAGCAGCATCGAGCGGGTGGGCGAGCAACTGGCGTGCGTGTAGAAATTGGTGAAGCGCACGCCTTGCTTGGCCAGCGAGTCGAGGTTGGGTGTCCTGATCTCGCCGCCGAACGAGCCCATGTCGGCGTAGCCCATGTCGTCGGCGAGGATGACGACGATGTTCGGGCGCTTCGTCTGGGCGGGCGCGGGGGTAACCAGGGCCGAAAGCATGACCAGCACGGCAGCGCCTAAGATGAAGGGATGTCTTTTCATTGGCAAGCAAGTGAAGAAGGAACAGGCCCTGCCCGGCAACCAGAAGCGGATCGCGCGAGCCTGGGTTCGGAGCAGGACCTGTTGGGGTTTTGACGTTCGCTGTGCGTTTCCTCAAAAAAGACCGCAAAGTCTGTCTGTCATTTTGATTCCGCTGGTTTCTCGTGTCGATGATGCTGAAAATGGCAAAACTTGAGCTTATAGGGATAGGTCTTTCGGATCCTGTTGGTCAATCTGGGAAAGCACATTTTTATTTTGTGGCCGGTGGGCATCAGCGTCTATCGGAAATCCGCAGGTTTTGAAATATATGGAACGCTCCGCCATGCTCTCCCATCCTGCCGTAACGGTTGACGCCATCAACGACCCGGCGATGGTCAATGCAGGCATCGAGCTGATCGACCAAGAAGCTTTGAAGCTGCAGCAGCAATCGTTGCAGGCACGGCGTGTGACCGTTCGTCTCGGGACTGCAACTGTCGTTTTCCATGCGAGCAATCTACGCGTGAGAACCCGTACCAGTGTCCATGAGGGCCTGCTTGCCTACGTCGTGTTTGGCCAGAGGGCACGAGGCACTGTCAATGGCTTGAAAGTTCGGCCGGGCATGTTGCTGGCTGCAACACCCGACTCGGAGGTGGCATTTGTCGTCGAGGCTGGCTGGGAGAATCTCGCGTTCTTGATACCCCCAAGCTTGATCGGAGAGCATCTGGCGATTCGGCTACCCGACCGGGAATTTCACCTGCCGAAGGGCGTAGAGACGCTGCTGGTGAGCGAAAGAAAGGCGCAGAATCTTTTCGACTGGGGAAAGCGCTTGGTGGACGCCGCCGAGTTAGACCCTGCAATGTTCAACGAAAGCAAGAACATGCGGGACGCAGCGCAGTTTGAGTTGATCGAAACTCTGCTGACCACACTGGACGAAGCCAGGGATTTGAAGCCTAGTCGCAGCGACCGCACGGGGCTGAGCCGCAGCCTCATTGTCAAGACGGCAGAGGCTTATGCCGTTTCTCAGTCAAACTCCAAAATCTATGTAACTGACTTGTGCAGGGCGGCGGGTGTAAGCGAGCGCACGTTGGAAATCGCGTTCAAGGAAATCATGGGGCTCACCCCGATCGCCTATCTGATTCGGCTCAGGCTTCATCGGGTACGTCAGGCGCTCTTGACGGCAACACACGGATCGACCACCGTTTCAGCTGAGTCGCTGAAGTGGGGGTTCTGGCATTTCGGAGAATTTGCCCGCGCCTACAAGGAGTGTTTTGGTGAACTCCCGTCTGATACTCTGCGAGCGCAATCCAAGGTGCCAGCCGTGTAGAAAGCGAAGGAATTTCTGCTTAACCCCCCGCCACAGATCGATTGGATGCATGAGTACCCGCATGGCGATCCGGTGTTGAATTTCCGGCCTGTTTTGGCTTGATTCGGGGTGTCGGCAGATGAGCGCAAACAGATGCGCAAGACGGTGGCCGACGCTCGCGATTGATACCGACCCGTGTTTTCAGGCCCCTTGAAGGGCGGTCGGGGAAAGACGTGGTTGGTTTGACTTCAATCGGCGAGACCTCGACAGGAGTGACCCTGTTGCTCGTGCCTGCGCTGATCGGGCGATGGCTGTTGGGTGCGCAGGTGAACAGGGCGGGCTAACGATGGCCCGGTTGACCGGCATCGCCCTGATCGCCCTCGGAATCGCCTGCTGGCCCGGCAAGGCGCTGATTGGCATGTTGAACGCGCAGTGCGGACACTGAGATGTATCTTGGCTACCTGGGTTTTAAGGTGGCGCGACCGGGATGCTGCTGTGGCTGTGACCTGCCCCCATAGACCGTATTCACAATGTGGCCGCGCCCATGCCAGGCGCCATCGTCAACGTGGTCGTCACCGTGGGCCAGCGCGTGAACGCCGGCAGCACGCTGCTTTCACTGGAAGCCATGAAGATGGAAACCCGCGTGGCTGCTGACCGTGATGCCGAGGTGGAGGCGGTGTATGGGGCGGCAGGGGATCGGGTGCAGGCGAAGGAGTTGCTGGTGGTGTTGCGGGCGGTTGGCAAGGGGGTTAAAAAACCCGCCGCTTGATGAGAGCGACCCGAATTCGCAAACCTCGTGGAACCGCACTGTCCAGGCAGATTGCCAGTTCGTCACCCGGCAAAGCACTCCAGGAGTCCGTTTTCGACTTCGTCGTCCAGCCGAATGTCCCATGGGGGTCAGATCCTGATCTCGTCAGTCAGCCAGACCTTGATCGCGCACCGGTCTAAACGACGAATGCGGGCTCTGACCCCCTATTCGCCCGCGCAGGCTGAGCGCGACGATTGGACCCCGCGCAACGCGACTGCGCAGAATCGGACCCCCCCGGTGCCTGAAAAGCCGTTTTCTGAACCAATTTGGCACTGAGCCAGCGTCAAATGGTCAGTTCCAGCTATTGATTGGTGAGTAACTTGAGGGTTCCATCTGCATCCGCAGCCGGGGCTTGGTTGTGGTGAGACGCGGCCTGATTCGCTGTGTGTACAGTGCATGGCCCCATCGGCTCCATTCGAACGCTCCATGCACCATCCCCATCGTGTTGCTCTTGTCACCGGTTCCACTTCAGGCATTGGGGCGGCGATCGCGCGTCGGCTTTCCAGGGATGGCTACGCAGTCGTTTTGCATTCCCGCAGATCGGTGAATGCAGGAATCGCCATGGTTCGTGAGCTTGGCCTGGCGGCCTATGTGCAGGCAGATCTGGCCGACGATGCAGACCGGATCCGGCTGGTGCAGGAAGCGGTCGCGCGATGGGGGCGTCTGGATGTGGTGGTGAACAACGCAGGAATCAGCCGCGTTGTTCCCCATGCCGATATGGCAGCGGCACGCCCCGACATCTGGCGGGAACTGTATGAGGTCAATGTCATTGCGCCGTTTCGGATCGTTGCAGAAGCAGAGGCTGCGCTGCGGGCGTCTGCAGCGGCTGGAGAGCCCGTCTGCGTGGTCAATGTGAGTTCGCACGCGGGTGTTCGGCCCAAAGGAGCTTCGATCCCTTATGCCGCGACGAAAGCGGCGCTGAACCACGTCACGCGACTGTTGGCGGTTTCACTGGCTCTAGATATCCGCGTGAACGCGGTTGCGCCCGGGCTTGTGGATACGCCGTTGACCGCTGACTGGACGCAAGCGCAGCAGTTGTGGAAAGAGCGCGCTCCCATGCGGCGGGCCGCCAGCCCTGAAGACATTGCACAAGCGGTGTCAATGCTCATTGAATCCCGCTATTTGACGGGCGAAATTCTGCTTTCTGACGGCGGACTCAACCTCACCTGAATTTTGAGGCGCAGGTGCTGGCCGCTTGCGGGGGGCCAAACTGGCTCAGCAGGGGTTGGGTATGGAAGCGGACAACCGGGCGTATGAACCAACGCGCTCCGGCAACCAACATCAGTTTTTCTCACGGGTAAGAGCTTGGATGCTGACGATCTCCGATGACTGGGTGCGCACCGGGTGCTTGATCCGAACGTCCAGCTTTCGGCGATATCGCGTTCGTGAGTTTCTGTTTCGGAGCGGAAATATGGAGGCGTGCTCGGACTGCCTCTGACTATCGGCTGGCCGGCTGCGCCGGTATCGCAACCGCATCGGGAATCTGACAGGCCTCGAAAGCAGCGGCGGAACAGCCCGCAACCTGCACCAAAGGCCAGCAGACTTGGAAAGTCGTGTTTGTTGCCGGGCGACCGGGAGGGTATGCACAATGTTGCGCGGGGGCACGTTTCAAACTGACGGGGGGAGCCCATGGAAGAAAACTGGGATGCAATCGTCATCGGCTCGGGGATCGGCGGTCTCAGCGCTGCCGGTTTGCTGGCCGCCGTGGGCGGTAAGCGGGTGCTGGTGCTGGAAAAGCACTCGGAACCCGGAGGGCTCACGCACGTGTTCCGCCGGGACGGGGCGTCGTGGGATGTGGGCGTTCATTACGTCGGCGAGTTGGAAGAGGGATCGATGATCCGGTCCTGCTTCGACTTCCTGTCGGGCGGTCAGCTCCACTGGAACCGCATGACCGATGAGTTCGAGCGGTTCATCTACCCCGGCCTCAGTTTCTCCGTCCCCTCCGATCCGCACAAGTACCTCGAGCGTCTGATTGAACGGTTTCCTGATGAAGCAAAGGCCCTTCGCCAGTACTTCCGGGACATCAGGTCGGCTCAGCGTTGGTCGGTCCTGGGCTTCGCACAGGGGTTCATGCCGCCGTTTCTGGGTTTCATGGTCCGGCAGTATCAGAAACTCACAGGCTCCATGGCAACACAGACGACGGCCAGTTACCTGAACCGCCATTTTCGCTCCCCGTTGCTGCGTGCGTTGCTGGCCAGCCAGTGGGGCGACTACGGCGTGCCGCCATCGCAAAGCGCCTTTGCCATTCATGCGCAGATCGTCGGGCACTACCTGCATGGCGCGTGGTTTCCCGAAGGGGGGAGCAGTCGCATTGCCAGGACGTTCGAGAGGGGAATTGAAAGCCGGGGCGGAACCGTGCGGGTGTGCCAGGAAGTCACCTCGATCCTGACGCGCGACGGCGCTGCAACCGGCGTGAAGGTGATCGATCGACGCGGCACCGAGCCGCGGGAGCTCACGGTCCACGCGCCCGTGATCATTTCGAACGCGGGTGCCTGGAACACCTACGAGAGGCTGCTCCCTACGGAGGGCGAGATCGGGGACAGGACGCAAGCAATGCGCACCTTGATCAAGCAACTCGACGGCGGCGTGTCGTGCGTCACGCTCTACATCCGTCTCAAGGCATCGGCGGCGGCGCTGGGCGTCAAAGGTGAGAATTACTGGATCAATACCACCACCGACCACGACGATTTGGCGCAGCAGAACGCGGACATGTTTGACGGCCATCCGTCTCACATCTATCTGTCCTTCCCGTCCGCGAAGTCGGGCGATGAGCGGTTCCACACGGCAGAAATCGTCGGATTTCTGGGTGACCAGGCGTTCGCCCGCTGGAAAGAACGCCCCAAGGGCAATCGCGGCAAGGACTATTCGGACCTCAAGGATCGCATCGGCAAGGGCCTGCTCGATCTTGCCGAGACGGCCTTACCGGGCCTGTCGGCAATGGTGGCTTACATGGAACTCGCCACCCCTCTGACGATGGAGCACTACACCTCTCATCCCCGGGGGCGTTTCTACGGGATACCAGCCACGCCGGCCCGTTACAAGGCAGCGCCGCTGGGGCCGCGCACACCGATCAGGGGGCTGTTCCTTTCGGGCAGCGACGCCGGATGTCTGGGCATCGCCGGAGCGATGATGGGCGGCGTTGGCGCCGCCACCCAGGCGCTTGGGTCGCGGGGTTTTCCGCTCTTCCAGGCTGCGCTCAGAAGCGGAGCAACCGCGCCGAGCCGGTCGAATCTGCCCCTGGAGAAGAGACGTGCTGTGCTGATCAGCAAAAAGGCACTGACACCTTCCATCTGGAGCCTTCAATTCCGGTTGGAGCAGCCCGTTGACTTCGTTCCGGGTCAATTTGCCCGCATACGTGTCGGGGAGTGGGAGTGGCGGGACTACTCGATTGCAGCTGTCGATGGGTGTGGAGTGACCTTCCTGATCAGCAATCGCACGGGTGGGCACGGGTCGGCGTTCGTCGATTCCGTGCGCCCCGGAGAGCAGACCGAGATCGAACTGCCTTTGGGGAGCTATGCCTTGGTCAGGAACACGCACCGGAAGGTCTTCATCGCGACCGGGACAGGGCTGGCGCCCTATCTGCCGATGTTTCAGCAGCTCAAACGTGAGGGGGCGGCGGGAAGTGCCGAGCTTTACTTCGGCTGCCGAACGCAGGCGGAGGACATCACTGCAAATTTCGCGGATTGCCTGCCGATGACGACTTGCTGCATCAGCCGCGAGGAGCCTGGCGCGAGCGGATTCAAGGGGCGAGTCACCGAGGCTGCAGCGCTGCTGCAGTTTGACCCTCAGACGACCGATTTCTACCTTTGCGGCTCTGCTGCGATGGTTGCCGACTGCCAGTCGATTCTTGAGCGAGCAGGCGCGATTCATCTGCATTTGGAGGCATATTGATCGGCCGGGAGAAACGTCCGAAAGACACTGCGGCCTGTCGGGGCAGCGATCTGTCGAACTGGCTCAAAGACGCGTGATCAGACTCAACGCCACCCGGTCAATGAAATGCCGATGCCGATGCCTGAGTTGCGGAAGTTGTAGTTCTGCAGCGAGTCGTTCCAGCCGCTGAAGCCTTGAACATAGCCATGCAGCTGGCCATAGAGCGGGAACGCCCAGTCCGCCTGCAGCGATGTGCGGTTGGGCGTGCTTGAACTGTTCTTCAGGTTGCTTCGCACCGTGGCAGAGAAGACATTGGCACCATACGGCAGAACCGCCTGCACTTCGAGCCGTCCCGCGTAGTCGCCGACGTCCGCATTGTTGTCGGTATTGCCGGTCTCCGGAACACGCCACCACGGCTTGATGAGCACGCTCAGGTCGCCGGAAGTCAGCCCGAAGGTGGCGTAGACCCGGTTCCATGAACGCGAGAGCGGGTCGCTCTGTCCGTTCGACTGATGCGAAAGGCCGAGGTTGAGCATGCGCCAGCGCAGCCACTCGGGTCCGACGCTGAGGGGCACGGTTACCCAGGCTTCAGGCTGGAAGTCGGTCTCGCGGAAGGGGCGTGAAGTTTTTCCATCGTAGACCTGCCAGTAGGACTGCTGGGTGTACGCCGCCCACAGATCGATCGGGGTACCAAAGATGTCCTCCCAGAGTTTGGTTTTTGCGCTGATCTGGAACTTGGCGTCGCCATGCATGTAGTCACCCTGACCCGAGGCGCAATTGAGCGGATTGGGGGAGCAGGGGTTCGGGTTGGTGTTCTTGCGCCAGTTTCCGATCAGCACGTAGGTCGGCTGGTAAGCCTTGATCTTGAACACGCCATCCTTGGTGGCCGGCTCCAGCTCCCAGCGTTCGGCGAAGGTCTGCGGCACATAGGTGCCGGGCGTCCACCAGTCGCGCTTGGCCGCCGCAGGAACAGCGGATGCACTTGCGCCCGCTGCCGGCGTTGCGGACCCGGTGACGGGCGTGGGTGCCACGCTCAACGGTGCCACACGGCCAGCGGCCCGGTCATAGCAGGCCAGGCGGGAGCCATCATCGTCGAGGTTGCGGCAAGCCGCGGACTCATCGGCGGCCGTCGCTGGCGCCGCAACGGCGGCCCATACGGCGAGAAGTGCAAGGGCGGTACGGGGACGCTTCATGACCACCCGCGACCTGCCGCGAGTAATTGCAGGCTGACCCGGGAAGCAACCGTTGCAGCAAGTGCCGCATTGCCGTTGAGGCAGGTCGCGCAGCCCGCTGGCTTGATTGCCGGCGAGCGGCTTCCTGTGCTGGCAAGGCGACCTTCGGAAAGGGATGAAATCATGGGCGCTCGTTCTGCCGAAGTGGGTGAACCGCCATTCTTCGTTGCCCGCTGTCAGCCGTCTGTGGGCTGGCGTACATAGCGCGCGGATTCAGGGCCTTCTCTGCCCGGTCGGCGCGCTTTACCATCACACCATGGATACCCAGACCCTTCAGGACTGCCTCGCCGATCTTGACCGTGACCTGTTGCAGCGCGACGAAGCGGTGCGCCTGCTGCTGCTGGGCGCGCTGGCGGGCGAGCACGTGCTGCTGATCGGCCCGCCCGGCACCGCCAAGAGCGAGCTGGCGCGGCGGCTGCACCGGGTGTTTGGCGGTGCGCGCTACTTCGAGCGCTTGCTGACGCGCTTTTCCGTGCCCGAAGAGCTGTTCGGACCGTTGTCGCTGAAGGCGCTGGAAGAAGACCGCTACGAGCGCCTGACGGATGGTTTTCTGCCGACGGCGCAGGTGGCGTTTCTGGACGAGGTGTTCAAGGCCAATTCAGCCATTCTCAATGCGCTCCTGACGCTGCTCAATGAGCGCGAGTTCGACAACGGCAGCGGCCGCGTCGCCGTGCCGCTGATCAGCGTCGTCGGCGCCACCAACGACGTGCCGGACGACGACGCGCTGCAGGCCTTTCATGACCGTTTTGCTCTGCGCGTGCCGGTCGGACCGCTGGCACAGGATCGCTTCACGGCGCTGCTGCAGTTGCCAGCGCAGCTGAGCCAGCCGCAGCCCCGACTGCGGCAGTCGGATCTGGACGCGCTGCGCCAGCGCGCGCAGGCTGTGGTGTTGCCACCGCCAGTCATCGACCTGCTGGTAAAGGCGCGCGCTTTTTGCGAGGCGCAGTCGGTGGCTGTGTCGGACCGGCGCTGGCGCAAGCTGGTAGGGCTGCTGCAGGTGCAGGCGGCCAGTCGGGCGGGCGCGGCAACGGCAAGTGCGCCAACGCAGGTCGATGCTTGGGACCTGTGGTTGCTGCCCTTTGTGCTGGCTGCCCGCCCGGCGCAGGGGCCCGGCCTGAAGGACTGGTTCATGGCGCGGGTGGCGCAGGCGCTGCCGGTGGATGTGGTCTGGCTGCAGCGTGCAGTGGAGGCGTTTGAGAAGCAGGTGGAAATCGAAGAATCGGCCCCGGCCACTGCGACGGATGACAGCGCCGGCAAGCTGGCGCTGGCGCGTTCGATGGCTGCGCCTGGCAGCGAACAGGTGCTGGTGCGCAGATTGGCCGAGCAGGCGCGCAAACGCTACAGCCTGTTGCACGTGCAAGCCCGGCTGGCGCAGCTTGACGAAGTCCGCGAACGCGCCGCAGCCGCGCTGCAGACAGTAAAGGCCACGTCGAACATGGTGACCGCGCAAGCGGCGGCGCATCTGTGGCTGCCCCCCCAATGGCGCGACGCCATCAGCGCAGTGCATGCCGCCAACGTGTCCGCTGTTGCGCAGCTCGTTGCGCGGGCGGATGCGGTGCATGAGGCATTTGCTGCGCTGCCGATGGATGCAGCCATGGAAGGCGGCGCCCCACCCGCCGTCGTGCTGACGGACTGAAACCATGCCGGCGCAAGCGGCTGCCGCTACCAACCCCGAAAGGCTTGACCGCCCGTTTGACGGGCTGGCCGGGCTGCCACGCGAATTGTGGCTCCCTTCCCTGATCTGCAGCTGCGGCGCCACGTCGGCACGTCTGGCCGGGCTGGCCGCCTGGCGCGATGCGCTGCTGAAGGGTGTACTTCCCGATGACGTTGAAGACTTGGGCGACGCACCCGCCAGCAGCGCGATACGCCAGGTCATCGGCGATCTGCAACTCACCGCTCTGACACGCGGCAGGTCCACCATGGTGGTGCAGGTGCTGCGCACGGCCTTGTGGCACCTGGACACGCTGGTGGACCGCCCGCCGGGCCAGCCGCGCGCACAGGCCATCGAAGACATGGCACAGGCATTTCGCGACGAATGGCAGGTGGAGCGCCACGGCTGGGACGCGGTGCTGGCGCTGCTGCTGACCTTGGGCGACCTGGCCCACCTGCGGCACGACGAACTGAAAGGGCGGTTGTCCAGCCGCGAATGGCGCGAGGCCGAGCGCATCGGTGAACTGCTGCGGTCCTTGCCGCAACTGGTTGCCTTCATCGATCAGGTCGGACGCGCCGAGCGGCAGCTGCAGGCGCCGCCACGATGCCAGGATGCACCCCGGCCCGCGCCGCCGCGGTTGCAGGCGGTGAAAGCCATTGAGATCCGTCTGGCCGATCAGCCTGGCGAAGTGCGCGGCGTCAAGCGCTCGGGCCAGATCGCGCGCATGCTGGCCAGTGAAGCCGCCTTGATGCGCCACCCGGTGCTGCACCGGCTGTGGCGCGCCCGTCTGGCCGAGTCGCAGTTGCTGTCCTACGAACACGAAGCGGTGCTGCCGCACTGGGTGCCGGTGCCGGACGCGACGCGCACCTTGCCGGTCGCGCCCGAACCTGCTCCACGCGCGACGGGGCCGATGATCATCTGCCTGGATACCTCCGGCTCGATGCAGGGTGCGCCCGAGCAGGTGGCCAAAGCCTGCGTGCTGCAGGCGCTGCGCACCGCGCACCCGGCAGGGCGCACCTGCCAGCTGGTGGCGTTTGGCGGGCCGGGCGAAGTACTGGAGCGCGAACTGGCGATGACGCCGCACGGGCTGGACGAACTGCTGGCCGTGATGGGCCAGAGCTTCGACGGCGGCACCGACCTGCAGACGCCGCTGGAACGGGCCATTTCGCGGGTGCAGACGCAGGCTTGGGCGCTGGCCGACATCCTGATCGTCAGCGACGGTGAATTCGGCGTCACGCCGGCCACGCTGGCGGCGCTGCGCGCGTGCAAGGCGCAGCTGGGGCTGCAGGTTCACGGCATCCTGATTGCCGACCGCGAAACCATCGGCCTGCTGGAGGTGTGCGACCACATCCACTGGGTGCGCGACTGGCGCCGTTACGCCCGCGACGCACGCGCGGCTTATGCGGACGGCTTTTCGCCGGTGCACAGCCGCAGCCTGACGGCCACCTACTTTCCCAATGCGATCCGGCGCTGAAAGGCGTTCAGGGCTGCAGAACCCCGGGGCGCAGCAGCGCCCGCAAGGCGGCGTCCACGCTGGCGTCCCAGGAAAACCGCTGGCGCACTTCCAGGGCCGTCGCGACCGGATCCCAAGGCAGGCCGCCTTCCGCCACGCGCTGCATCGCCGCCGCCAGCGAGTCCACGTCGGGTTCGTGCCAGCAGCCGGCCCCATGTTTCCAGCGGTACCAGTTGAGGAAATCGGGCGCCGTGACGGGTTTGCGAAGCGTGCTGACTTCGAGGAAGCGGCCCGCAAACGGGTCCAGCAGCTGCGAATGGCCGCTGCACCGGGTGGCGATCACCGGCAAGCCGCAGGCCATGGCCTCGAACAACGGCAGGCCGCCGCCTTCACCGCGGCTGGGAAACACGAAACAGTCACAACTCCGGTACAGCGCGGCGACGGCGGCGTCGCCAAGCCGGCCTTCGACGACGCGCACCTGCGGCGGGGCGTCGGCCAGGATCGCCGCGCGGTGTTTCTCTCTGGCCGAGGGGGTCGCAAACGCCTCGGCCTTGACGACGAGTTCCACGTCGCGGCGATCCCCGAATGCCTGGCGGAACGCGGTGAAAAGCTCGGCATAGCCCTTGCGGGTCTGGTAGGCGCCAATCATCAGGAACTTGAACGCTGGGCTTTCGAGCTGGCGAAGCTTCGGGCCCCAGGGCGTGAACCAGGCCCGCTCGACGCCACCGGGCACGACGTGGATGCGCCGGGCCTCGACCCCGTTGTCGATCATCATCTCTCGGCCCCAGGCGCTGGGGGTGAACACGCCATCGGCCCGCGCCAGTCCTGCGACCCAGCCGTCCGGCAGGACGTCGGTCTCGAACATGGTGTAGGCGATCTTTTCGCCGGGAAAGCGCGCCAGCACCGCGTCGCCCGGTCCGACCTGCAGCCAGATGTTGACGACGCGGCCGGTGAAGGCCCGGCAACTTTCGACGTTGCGCTCGATCTCGCCCGGCTTGCGAAATTCGGTGAAGAGGCAGTGAAGATCAGGGGTTCGGGCGCGTTCGAGCGCACGCAAGAAGCCGCGCGTGTGGACGCCGTAACCTGTTGGGTTGCCTTCGATGATTCCAATCAGGTTGACCAGCAGCCCTTGCGATGCCAGGCCGGTCTGCGTGCCGCTGTCCGGCTGGCCAGACGGATCATGCATGGCCACGCCCGTCGCCGGAAGCCTTCAGAAATTGCGTCATGGCATCCGAAACGATGGCCAGGCGCAGCGCGCCCTTGCGCGGACGGCCCTTGCGCGTGCGGCGGCGAAACGGCAGGCTGAGCCAGGCCAGGCGCGCCAGCCAGCGCTCGCCCCGGCGCAGCACGTCGATCACCGCGTCGCCGGGCTGCTGCGCGGCCCAGGCTTCGAGCAGCCGCGGCAGCAGGCGGCGCGATTCGGTCTCGTCCAGCGGACCGGCCAGCGCAATCGAGTCCAGGAACAGCACCACATCCAGCGCCTGCGCGACCGGCAGCGGCACCTGCTCGCCAAAGCTCTCTTCAAAATCGATGCGCCAGGTCTGGCCGTCCTGCCAGGTCAGGTTCTTGATCTGCGCCGCGCCGTGCCACTGGCCGTCGCGGTGAAAACGCCCCAGATCGGCGGCCTGCGCGATCAGTTCAGTGCGAATCGTGTCGATCGACCAGTCGGCCAGCAGGTCGGCCAAGGGCTTGCCGCAATGCGGCATCAACAGGTAGTGGGTGCCCACATGCACCAGCGGCGGCACCCGCACCCCCACCTGCGCCAGCGACCGCAGCCGGCGCGCTTCGCCGCCGGCCTGAAAGCCGGTGTCGGCCAGCCGCAGCGTGTCCATCGGCAGCGCCTGCCCGGTGATGCGCTTCACCAGCCAGCGCAGCGCCAGCGACTGCAGGCGTGGGCGCGGGCGGTGGTCGGCAAAACGCTTGGCCACGTAGCGCCGGCCTTCGAACGGCACAAACACCACGCGGTCGGTGCTGGCGGCCAGCGCGGTTTCGGCTTGTTCGATCAGGGCGGGCTGGCAGTTCTCGGTCACGGCAGGGCGGGGCGGTGGACAGGGCGGATTCCGCGTCGGCTGCGGCGGCCAGGGTTGTTCGGGCGGGTGGGGCGATTATCCCCGGCGCCCGGGCCGGTCGGGGCAAGACGGCGCTTGGCAACAGATCAGCGAATCTTCATCCGCTTCCGGTACCATCCGGCGTACCGCGACTCGCGGGTGTTGTCCGAGTGACTGCGGCCCCCCGATCCCGGCGGTCACTCTCATTTTTTCACCCTACTTTCCAGACTCCCTCCCCTTGACCTCCACGGAAAGCCGCTGGCACACCCTCCCAGACCGGCCCCATGCCATTGCTGGTCTGATTGCCGGCTTTGTCGCGCTGCGGCTGGTGCTGGCGGCGTTTGCGCCGCTGCTGCCGCAGGAAGCGTATTACTGGACCTGGAGCCTGCACCCCGACTGGTCGTATTTCGATCACCCGCCGCTGGCCAGTTACAGCATGATGCTGACCACGGCGGTGTTCGGGCAGACGGTGTTTGGCATCAAGTCGGCGGCGGTGCTGTGGTCGCTGGGCTGGAACCTGCTGTGGGCACGGCTGGTGCTGGACATGTATGGCGACCGGCGACTCGCTTTCTGGTCGCTGGCGGCGCTGAACCTGACCATCCTGTTCGAAGCGCTGGCGCTGGGGCCGACGCCCGACGGCCCGCTGATCTTTGCCTGGAGCGGCGCGATCTGGGCCGTCTGGCGTCTGAGCGCCAGCGGCAACGGCCGCTGGTGGTGGCTGACCGGCTTTTTTGTCGGGCTGGCCATGCTCGGAAAATATTCCGGCGTGCTGCTTGGGCCGGTGATCCTGCTGTACCTGCTGACGTCGCCGCGAATGCGCCACTGGCTGCTCAAGCCCCAGCCCTATCTGGCGGCGCTGGTCGCGGTGCTGGTGTTTGCGCCGGTGCTGATCTGGAACGCACAGAACGAATGGGTGTCGCTGGCCTTTCAGAGCAGCCGGCGTGTGGGCGGCATGACGGGCTTCAAGCCGAAGTATTTCGCGATGATGGTGGCCACGCAGTTTGCGCTGCTCACGCCCTACGGCTTCTGGCTGGCGATCGGCGCGATGGTGCGCCACGTACGCCAGGGGCTGGGTGCCGCGGTGGACGACCGCACCCGATTGCTGCTGCTCAGCGGCGCCATTCCGGTGCTTCTCTTCACGCTGGTCAGCTTTCGCTCGATCGTCAAGATCAACTGGCTGGCGCCCGCCTATGCCACGCTGGTGATCCTGGGCGTGCGCCATGTGCTGGCGCAGGCCGGTGGCACGCGGCGGCTGCTGCGCGGGCTGGCGTCGTCGGTGGCCATCCTGCTGGTGGCCGGCGGTGTGTTCCTGCTGCCGAACCTGCCGGTGGCGGGCGACATGAACAGCTGGAGCGGCTGGGCCGAGGCCGGGCGGCAGGTGGCCAGGCTGGAGTCCGCCGCGCAGGCCCGGGGCGAGAAGACGTTCGTATTCGGCCCGAACTACAAGATCAGTTCGCTGATCCGTTTTCACATGCCCGGTCAGCCGCGCACCTGGGCGCAGGACATTTACGGCGAACGCGCCCTGCAGTACGACTATTTCCCCAAGGACCGCGACCTGCGTGGCGCCACCGGATTCCTGGTGCTGTCGAACCAGGACCAGGGCGATCTGGACACCGCCGTGCTCAAGCGCTATTTTGATTCGGTGGAACTGGTCGATGTGGTGGAGGTCAAGGCGCTGGGCAAGGTGACGCGCCGCATCGAGATCTACCGCTGCACGAACTACAGGGGCCACCCCTGATGCCGGCCCGCCCGGCCGCCAGACACTAGCGCGGGCCCGGCCCGCCGACAAGGACCTTCATGCCCCAGCTTTCCGTCATCGTTCCCACGTTCAAGGAAGTCGGCAACGTGCGCGAGCTGCGCGACCGTGTGGCCCTGGCGCTGGCCGGTATCGACTGGGAGATGATCTATGTCGACGACGATTCGCCTGACGGCACGGCCGACGCCGTGCGCGAGATGGCGCAGCAGGACCTGCGGGTGCGCTGCATCCAGCGCGTCGGCCGGCGCGGCCTGTCGACCGCCTGCATCGAAGGCGTGATGGCCTCGTCGGCGCCGGTGGTGGCCGTGATCGACGCCGACCTGCAGCACGACGAACAATTGCTGCCGAAGATGTATGCGCTGCTGGCAGAGGGCAACCTGGACGTGGTGGTCGGCAGCCGCTACGTGGACAGCGGCGGCATCGGCAACTGGGACGAGTCGCGCGCCGCCTTCAGCCGCTTTGCCACGAAGCTGAGCCGGCTGGTGCTCAAAGCCGACCTGCGCGACCCGATGAGCGGCTTTTTCATGATCCACCGCCAGACGTTCGTCGATTGTGTGAAGGCCGGCGTTTCCGGCGTGGGCTTCAAGATCCTGCTCGACCTGTTTGCCACCGCGCCCAAGCCGCTGCGCTACCGCGAGCTGCCCTACGAATTTCGCAACCGCGTGGCCGGCGAGAGCAAGCTCGACACCAATGTGGCCTGGGAATACTTCATCATGCTGCTGGACAAGCTGACCGGCGGCGTGGTGCCGATCCGCTTTATCGCGTTCTCGCTGGTCGGCGGCTTCGGCCTGCTGGTGCACCTGCTGGTTCTGAGCGTGATGTTCAAGGGCATGGGCAGCACCTTCCTGTGGGCGCAGAGCGCCGCCACGCTGGTGGCGATGACCACCAACTACGTGATGAACAACGTGCTGACCTACCGCGACCTGCGGCTGCGCGGCTGGGGGTTTGTGCGCGGCTGGCTGTCCTTCGTGCTGGCCTGCAGCGTGGGGGCGCTGGCCAACGTCGGCATCGCCGACTACCTGTTCCACAAGGACAGCTTCTGGCTGTCGTCGGCGATTGCCGGCGTGCTGGTCGGTGCGGTCTGGAACTACGCGGTGACCGCTGTCTACACCTGGAAATCGCCGAAAAGCGGCTGAGGCAAGGCCTGCAGGCTTGCCCGGAGGCGCCGGTTATTTCCAGCCCGGGCGCTTGCGCAGCACGAAGCGGTGCTCGCTGCGGTCGGCGGAGCGAATCCAAAGACCGCTGATTTCACGCCCGCAGCTGCCCGCCACCACCTCGCCCGACCAGACCGCCGTGATGGCCTTGCCGTCGGTGGACTCGTCCAGCATGAAAACGCCGTTGTCGACGTCGCCGGCCACCAGCGCCTCGGCGGGCATCAGACCGCCCTCGCGCCGGACGGTGCCGCGCACGCCGTCGGGGTGATTCGGGTTGCGGCCGAAGTCGACGATGGCGCTGCCGGTCAGCCCGTCCCAGGAGGCCTGCCACTCGCCGTACAGGTGCAACGCCGTCATCTCGGCCGGCGCCGGGCAGGACCCCCCGGCCGTCTCCGAGGCTGTTTTTGCTTCATTTTGGCCATAAGCCAGCGTCAAATGGACGAATGAAGCTATTGTTACAGTAGCAAAAAAGGTTCGGTTCAGCCATTTCATGGTTCGACTCCGGCTGCCGCCGCGCCGGCCGCCTGTGCTTTCTTCGCGAATTCTGCACGCAGCGCCCGCAACTTTTCGCGCGGATCTTCGCGCACCGTGGCGGTGTCCAGCGCCATCTCGGCAATGAAGCGGCTGGGCAGCGCGGCCAGTGTCTGGCGGCCCTTCTTGCGCCGCCGGGTCCAGCTCACGGCCAGCGTTCGCTGGGCGCGGGTGATGCCCACGTACATCAGGCGGCGCTCTTCCTGCAGGCGCTGCAGCGTGGCATCGCTCATCGCCGGGCCGCCGGCGGGCACTTCGCCAGCATCTTCAGCATCCGGATTTTCGGCTTCGTCAAGCCGGAACGGCAGCAGCCCTTCGTTGACGCCGACCATCATCACGTGCGGCCACTCCAGACCCTTGGCCGCGTGCAGGGTGGACAGCGTCACCATGTCGGGATCGGTGTCGCGCTCGTTCAGCGTGGACAGCAGCGAGATGGTCTGCGCCACCTCCAGAAGGCTCTTGCGGGGACTGGCGATGCCGGGTGAGGTTTGCGTGGTGCTCATCTCGCTGGCGCCGCTCATGTCTTCGATCTCGCCACCGGCGCGTCCGGCCATCCAGTCGCAGAACTCGATCACGTTGTTCCAGCGGGCGGCGGCCACCTTGTCGTTGTCCTCGCCGTCGCGCAGGTGCTGCTCGTAGCCGATGTCCTTCAGCCAGTCGGTCATGAAGGCGCGCGCGGCTTCGGCGCCGTGGGTGTGGCGGGCGCGGTATTGCTGGTCGTTCACGAAGCGGCCGAACTCATGCAGGCCGCCCACGGCTCGCGCGTTCAGCGCCGACGGCAGGCTGTGCGAGAACAGCGCACCAAACAGGCTGAGCCGGTATTTGCCGGCGAAGGTGCCCAGGCTTTGCAGTGTCTGGTGGCCGATGCCGCGCTTGGGGCTGGTGACGGCGCGCAGAAAGGCCGGGTCGTCGTCCGGATTGACCCAGAGTCGAAACCAGGCGCACAGGTCCTTGATTTCGGCGCGGTCAAAAAAGCTCTGCCCGCCCGAGACCTTGTACGGAATCTGCGCGCGCCGCAGCGCCTTTTCGAGCGGTTTGGCCATGTGGTTGGCGCGGTACAGCACGGCAAAATCACGCCAGGCCTTGTGGGGTGAGGTCTCGCGCAGGCTCTGGATGCGGGCCACCAGCCGTTCGGCCTCGTGCTCCTCGTTGTCGGCGTCGGTCACGCGCACCGGCTCGCCTTCGCCGAGTTCGGAGAACAGTGTCTTGGGGTAGAGCTTGGGGTTGGGGCCGATCACGTTGTTGGCCGCGCGCAAGATGGCGCTGGTGGAGCGGTAGTTCTGCTCCAGCTTGATCACCTGCAGCTGCGGAAAGTCCTGCGGCAGTTTTTTGAGATTGTCCAGCGTGGCGCCGCGCCAGCCGTAGATCGACTGGTCGTCGTCACCCACGGCGGTCAGGCGGGCGCGCGAACCCACCAGGTGCTTCAGCACTTCGTACTGGGTGGCGTTGGTGTCCTGGTATTCATCCACCAGCACGTGGCCCAGCGCCGCCTGCCATTTCTCGCGCACTTCGGGGTGTTCGGCCAGGATCTTCAGCGGCAGGCCGATCAGGTCGTCGAAATCCACGCCCTGGTAGGCCGACAGGCGCTCCTCATAGCGGGCCATGATGGTTGCGATCAGGCGTTCGTCTTCACTTTTCGCGGCTGCCAGCGCCTGCTGCGCGTTCAGGCCGCTGTTTTTCCACAGGCTGATGGTCCACTGCCACTGGCGTGCGGTGGCGGCGTCGGTGGTGCCGCCGCAGTCTTTCAGGATGCCGGTGACGTCGTCGCTGTCCAGAATGCTGAACTGGGGCTTGAGGCCCAGCACCGCGCCGTCCTGTCGCATCAGCCGCACGCCGAGCGCGTGAAAAGTGCAGATCAGTACTTTCTGCGCGTCGCGCCCGATCAGCCCCCTGGCGCGTTCGCGCATCTCCGCGGCGGCCTTGTTGGTGAAGGTGATGGCGGCAATGCGCTCGGGCGCCAGCCCGGCCTGGATCAGCCGCGCAATCTTGTGCGTGATCACCCGCGTCTTGCCCGAACCCGCTCCGGCCAGCACCAGGCAGGGGCCGTGCAGGTGATTGACGGCCTGTTGCTGGGCCAGGTTCAAGGTGGCAGACATGGGGGGTGGTGCGGAAATCGGGAAACGTGGAGCGGAGGCCTTGCGCGGCTGGCGATCGGGCCGCCGGGCCGGCAACGGGTGTCGGCGCGGGCCGGCAGGGCTTTGCATCATACCGGCCGACGGATCGCCGGGCAGATGCTCGGCAGGTGCCGGGCAGCCGATCGTGCTTGCGGGGACAATAGCGTCCGTGCTGTCCGTTCTGCTCGTCACCTTCCCCTTTTTCGCCCTGGTCCTGGCAGGCTACCTCGCCGCCCGCCGGGGCATGTTGCCGCTGGAGGCGATTCCGGGGCTGAACGGCTTCGTGCTGTTCTTTGCGCTGCCTTGCATGCTGTACCGCTTTGGCGCCACCACGCCCATTGCGCAGTTGCTGGACTTCAGCGTGTTCGCCGTCTGGCTGCTGTGCGCGCTGGTCATCGTCGCTTTTGTCATTGCCATCAGCCTGAACAGCCGCATCGGCTGGAACGACGCCTCGTTCGGCGCGCTGGTGGCCGCTTTTCCCAATACCGGCTTCATGGGCGTGCCCCTGCTGGTGGCGCTGCTGGGCGACGCCGCCGCGGGTCCGATCATCGTCACCATCGTGGTTGACATGGTGGGCACCACATCGCTTTGCATCGCGCTGTCGCAACTGGACGGCGCCGACGAGCACGGCATGGCGGTGGCCGGACGCAAGGCGCTCAAAGGGGTGCTGGTCAATCCGCTGCCGTGGGCCATCCTGCTGGGCGCGGTGGCATCGGCCGTCCAGTTCGAGCTGCCCGGTCCGGTGAACAAGACGCTGGGACTGCTGGCCGATGCGGCTTCACCGGTGGCCCTGTTCACCATCGGTGCGGTGCTGGCGCGCTCGCAGATCCTGTCGGCGCGGCACAACCATCCACCGATCCCGCTGGGCGACTACCTGCCGGTGGCGCTGATCAAGCTGCTGCTGCACCCGCTGCTGGTGCTGTTGGCCGGCGGCGCACTGAAGGCGATCGGCCTGCCGCTGGACCGTTTTGCGCTGACGGTGATGGTGCTGATCGCCGCCCTTCCCAGTGCCAGCAATGTGTCGCTGCTGGCCGAACGCTTCGGCGCCGACAACGGCCGCATCGCCCGCATCATCCTGGTGTCCACCGCGGCGGCGTTCCTGACGTTTTCCGGCGCCGTGGCGCTGATGACCTGAGCGTCTCGCACGGCAGGGCCGCTGCCGCCGCGACGGCCCGACAGGTCTTTTCATTGAGTTCTCCTATCAGCCCAATTGGGCTAATTGACTTTACCCAGCGGCCGATCCGGCCTACAGTGGACTGTCGGAATAACTGGCAGCGTGAGCATCCGGCTGTCTGGTTTGCCGGGTCACAAAGGATGCCCACCCGGGCCACACGGCCCGCGGCCCCGCGGCTACGCCCGGCCTTTTCCCATGACTTCAGGAGATCCAACATGAGCACACCGTCCATCCCCGCTCCCCAATGCCCGTTTGCCGGCGCACACGGCGCCCGCACCACGGCCGGCAGCCGTTCCAGCCGGGATTGGTGGCCGAACCAGCTGAACCTGGCCATCTTGCACCAGCACGCGCCGGCATCGAATCCGCTGGGCGCGGACTTCGACTACGCCCATGCCTTCGGCACGCTGGACTATGCCGCGCTCAAGCGCGACCTGACCGCGCTGATGACCGACTCGCAGGACTGGTGGCCCGCCGACTGGGGCCACTACGGCGGCCTGTTCGTGCGCATGGCCTGGCACAGCGCCGGCACTTACCGCACCGCCGACGGGCGGGGCGGTGCCGGTAGCGGCAACCAGCGCTTTGCGCCGCTCAACAGCTGGCCGGACAACGGCAACCTGGACAAGGCGCGCCGCCTGCTGTGGCCGATCAAACAAAAGTACGGCAACGCCATCTCCTGGGCCGACCTCATGATCCTGGCCGGCAACGTGGCGATGGAGTCGATGGGCTTCAAGACCTTTGGCTTCGCGGGCGGCCGCGAGGACATCTGGGCGCCGCAAGAAGATATCTATTGGGGCGCCGAAACCGAATGGTTGGCCACCAGCGACAAGCCTGGCAGCCGTTACAGCGGCGAGCGCGAGCTGGAAAACCCGCTGGCAGCCGTGCAGATGGGCCTGATCTATGTGAACCCCGAAGGCCCGGACGGCAACCCCGATCCGGTGGCCTCCGGCCGGGACGTGCGCGAGACTTTCGCCCGCATGGCCATGGATGACTACGAAACCGTGGCACTGGTGGCCGGCGGCCATACTTTCGGCAAGGCCCATGGCGCAGGTGATCCGGCGCTGGTGGGGCCGGCACCCGAGGCCGCACCTCTCGAGGAAATGGGTCTGGGCTGGATCAACCGGCATGGCAGCGGCAAGGGCGGTGATACGACGACCAGCGGCATCGAAGGCGCCTGGAAGCCCAACCCCACCACCTGGGACATGGGCTACTTCAAGGTGCTGTTCAGGTACGAGTGGGAACTCGTCAAGAGCCCGGCCGGTGCCCACCAGTGGCGCGCGAAAGACGTGGCGCCCGAAGACATGATCCCCGACGCACACGACCCGTCGAAGAAACACGCACCGATGATGACCACGGCCGACCTGTCGCTGCGCTTCGACCCCGCGTATGAAAAGATCTCGCGCCATTTCCTGGCCAACCCGCAGGAGTTCGCCGACGCCTATGCCCGCGCCTGGTTCAAGCTGACGCATCGCGACATGGGACCGAAGGCGCGTTACCTGGGACCGGAAGTGCCTGCCGAAGACCTGATCTGGCAGGACCCGGTGCCCGCAGTGGAGCATGTGCTGATCGATGCGAAAGACATTGCCGCGCTCAAGGCGCAGGTGCTGGCTTCGGGTCTGTCAGTGGGTGAACTCGTTGCGACGGCCTGGGCCTCGGCCGCCACCTTCCGCGGCTCCGACAAACGCGGCGGCGCCAACGGCGCTCGCATCCGGCTGGCGCCGCAGAAGGACTGGGAAGCCCATCAGCCCGAGCAGCTGGGCCAGGTGCTGGCAAAGCTTGAAGACATCCAGCAGGCGTTCAACCAGGCACAGCCGGGCGGCAAGAAGGTCTCGCTGGCCGACCTGATCGTGCTGGCGGGCAATGCCGGTGTGGAGGCGGCCGCCAGGGCGGCTGGCCAGACGCTCGATCTGCCGTTTGCGCCGGGCCGCACCGATGCCTCGCATGCGCAGACCGATGTCGAGTCGTTTGCGGTGCTGGAGCCGCAGGCCGATGGTTTTCGCAACTTCCAGCAGAAGGCCTATTCGGTGGCACCGGAAGAACTGTTGCTGGACAAGGCCCAGCTGCTGACCCTGAGCGCGCCCGAGATGACGGTGCTCGTGGGCGGCCTGCGGGTGCTCGGTGCCAACCACGGCGGCTCGGCGCACGGCGTGTTCACCCAGCGACCCGGCCAGCTGACGAATGACTGGTTCGTCAACCTGCTCGACATGGGCACGGTCTGGAAGCCCGCCGGCGACAACGCCTTCGAAGGCCGCGACCGCAAGACCGGTGCCGTGAAATGGACAGCCACCCGGGTGGATCTGGTTTTCGGCTCCAACTCCCAATTGCGCGCGCTGGCCGAAGTCTATGCCCAGGGCGATGGCCGCGAGAAATTCGTGCGCGACTTCGCCGCCGCCTGGACCAAGGTCATGAACCTGGACCGTTTCGATCTGCGTTGAAAGGGTGGCCCCGGCAAGGGCAACGCCACAAAAGAAAGGGGGTGTCGGCCGACACCCCCTTTGTATTGGAGTCAGCCTGGCCGTTTACTTGAGCGGGACGGCGCCGACGAGCTGCCGGTTTTCCAGGGTCCACTGGTGCAGCGATCCGTCATATACCTTGGCCGACGGGTTACCCAGCACTTCGGAGAGCACGAACCAGGGGCCCGACGACAGGTGGCCGCTGTTGCAGTAGGCAATGCTGGGCGCTGCCGGATCGATGCCCTGGGCCGTCATCAGGGCGCGGTAGGTGTCGGCACTCATGAACTTCCCCGCGCCGCTGGCCGTCTTGAGCAGCAGCTCCGGCGGGTAGAGGCGAGCGCCTTCCAGGTGGCCATACGCCCCGACGTAGTCGCGTTTGGTCAGGCCGTAGTACTGCTTCATGTCGCGCGCGTCGACCAGGGTGGCGTTCTTCGCGGCGATGGTCTTGGCCACATCATCCGAATCGGCAAAGTACCGGGCCGAACGATCGGCCTTGGCTTTCCAGGTGCCCGTTTTGGCTGGGGCAGCGTCCGAGCTGTAGGGGCGGTTTTCAATCAGCCAGCTGGCCATGCCGCCGTCCAGCACCGCGACATCGTCTTCACCATAGACTTTGAGCTGCCAGTACACGCGCAGCGCGTCGTCCACGTCGGTGGTTTCGGTGCCCACCGGCACCAGCACGATGGGCTTGTCGGCGTCAACGCCAGCGGCCTGAACGACTTTCTCGAACGCGTTCATCTCGGGAATCATGTACTTGACCTTGAGCTCGCCGAACTTGCGCTCGGTTCGCATGGTCTTCATGTCGATCAGGCGCGAACCGGCAATGTGCCCGCCCACTTCCGAGAGCGTCTTCTTGCCCGACTTGGCATCGGTTTCGAACTCCGGCTTGCCGGTGAACGACTTGACGTTGCCGCGGACTTCGACCACCTGCACCTTGTCCAGGTTGGCGGCCAGCCACGCCGTATCGACCACGGGGCCGGGCAGCACGCCCGCCTGCGCGGCGACCACACCCCAGGCCAGTGCGGCGGCAGCGGTGCATTTTGCAAATAAAAGTCTCATGGGTTTCTCCTTGGTTTGAAACGGGGGTGATCGGATTCGGGGTGGCTGAGCTGGTGCAGGCGCTGTGGCAGCGAAAGGCCGGACTCGCTGACCACATCCAGCCGGCGGTCTTCAAGGGCGCCTTCGCGCCCCTTGCGCGCAAATTGCCGGGCCATCACGGCGTCACGTCGGCGCACCAGCGCGGCGATCTGGGGTTCGAACAGCCGGACCATCGCGGTGAGCCAGTCGGCAACAGGTGCCAGCCGTCCCCGCGTGCGCACTTCGAAGCGCGCCAGCGCCTCCAGCAGGGCAGGCGCTTCGCGCCAGCGCTCACCGGTGACCCAGCGGTTGGTGGTGAACCAGCGCAGCGCCTGGCCGCGGGCGTCCAGCGACAACGCAGCGAGGTGAAAGAAATCCGGCCCCGATGGCGAACCGCCGGGGTAGACGAACAGATGAAAGTGCCCGTGTTCGTCGGGCGGATGGCGGCGCGACGGATGGGCGTGGTAATAGAAACGTGTGCCGGCGGCGGTGTCGACGACATCGCCCGCCGGGTAATGGCGCAAGCTTTCAAGCGCGTCCGCGCCGGCCATCGCCGCGCGGGCCAGGCTGGTGCCGGCACGGGCATAGCGCAACTGGATGCCGGCCACGCGCTGGGCGGCATCAAGCAGGCTTTCGGATCTCAGTTCTTCTTCGGCGCGCACGGGTTGGCCGGGGCGCAGGGGTTGCCGGCGTCGGACTTCTTCTTTTTCTTCTTCGCCGGTCCGCAGGGGTTGGACGGACCACAGGGGTTTTCAGCCTTCTTGCTGTCGCCGGCCTTCGCATCGGCCTTGGCGTCGCTCTTCGCCGGTGTGTCGGCGGCCAGCACGGCAGGCGCCGGCGCCACCAGGGCCGTTGCCACCATCAGGGCTGAAAGGGTCTCGGCGAGTTTGCGCCGGGTCGGGTTGCGTGAGGACATGGTCTTCTCCATCTTCAGGTTCAGGACGGGGTTGAAAAAATCGGACAGGGCGGCGTCAGGTTTCGGCCGATGCACCGGCGACAGCCTGCTCGGCAGTGACCGGGCCGCGCGAGCGCCGTTCAAACCAGGAGCCCGCGTAGAACACGCCGACCAGCGCCGCCACCAGGATGGCGATCATCACGGCCGGCGCCACACCCCAGGCGTCGGTAAAAGTGTCGCCACCCTGCACTTCCCACGCGGCCATGACGGCCTCGATGGCCGGGCCATACAGGCCGGCAAAGGCAAAGGTGCCCAGCAGCAGCCCCACCAGGAAAAACATCGCGTCGATACGGCCTGAAAACAGACCGACCACCGAGGTGCCGGGGCAGTAGCCGCCAACGGCAAAACCGGCACCCACCATCACACCGCCGATGGCAGCGGCCGCCAGCAGCGCGGTCGGCACAAAGACCGAATCGGCCTTCATCACGCCGGCCAGCTGCAGCAGCCACAGGCCCGCAGCCGCGACGACGATGGCCGTGAACATCACCTTGAACACCGACCAGTCGCGCAGGCTGAACTGCGCCGTGAGCTTGCAGGGACTGCCGAAACCGGCGTTTTCCAGCACGAAGCCGAACAGAAAGCCGCAGAGCAGGCCCGTGACCATGCCGCCGTCATTGAGGGGAAACATCTCAGAGTCCTTTCACCAGGCGGTGCACGATCAGGCCCGACGCGAAGAAGGTGCCCAGAAAGACAAAAGCCGCGATGCCCAGCGTGGCCGCACCCGACAGGCCCAGTCCGCTGGTGCAGCCTGCGGCGACCCGCGCGCCAAAGCCGGCCAGCAGGCCGCCGATCAGCGCGGTGGCGATGCGGCGTGGCGTGCCGACGCTGTGGGCGCCGTCCAGCTGCACCCGAAAGCGCCCACCCCAGAATGCCGCCACCAGCGCGCCCAGCGCGACGCCGACTACCTGCCAGCTGATCCAGGATGACAGCGGGTTGCCGCCTTCGACCATCGGCCCCAGGTAGGCGTTGGCATGCGTTGCGGCGGGTGCCACCAGTTCGCCCAGCCAGGCGCTGACGCGGGTGGTGGCCCCGGTGGCGCCCAGGCCATGCCCGGTCAGCACGAAGGTCAGCAGCAGCACCAGTCCGAGCGCGACGCCGGCGGCGAGCGGGGGCCAGAACGGGCGGGGATGATCCGTTGCGGAGGCGGTCATTGATAACTCCATGGGGTATGAACTCGCCAGAGTATAGAGAGTTCTTTGCGTATTCGCCTCTGCGTGATTTCCCGCAGTCGTTCGCGCGCACGCGGCCGCTCAGATCGTCAGCGGATCGACGTCAATCGCCCAGCGGATCAGGCCCTTGTGGGCGCCTCGGCTGCGGATGTCGCGCAGCGCCGGCTGCCAGGCCGCCAGAAAACGTTGCAAGGCGGTGCGCGATTCGCTCTCCACCAGCATCTGCGCGCGTTCGACGTTGGCGACGCGCTGCACCGACATCGGTACGGCGCCGTACAACGTGACGCGCGGCGCCCATGCCGCCAGTTCGCAGTCGTCGGTTGCCACAGCGGCATCGCGCACGGCGTTCAGGAAATCCTGTGCGGCCTGCTGGGTGCGCGCTTCGGCCCGCACCAGCGCCTGAAAGCTGAAAGGCGGCATGGCCGCCTGTGCGCGTTCGTGCAGGGCGCGCGCAGCGAAGGCCGGGTAGTCGTGGGCCTTGAGCGCGACAAACAGCGGGTGGGCAGGGTGAAAAGTCTGTATCCACATCTCCGGCTCGCTGGCGCCGGCGGCCACGTAGGCAGCGTCGCGCCCGGCGCGCCCGGCAGCCTGCATCAGCAGTGAAAACAGTCGTTCGGGCGCGCGGAAATCGGCCGAGAACAGCGCGCCGTCGGGGTTCACCGCCGCCACCAGCGTGATGCGCCGGAAGTCGTGGCCCTTGGCAATCATCTGCGTGCCCACCAGCACGTCGACATCGCCGCTGTGCACCTGCGCCAACTGTTGCGCCAGCGCGCCCTTCAGCCGCGTGGTGTCAGCGTCGATGCGCAGCAGCCGCACCGGCGAACCGTCGGGGCGCGTCGTGCCTTCCAGCAGTTCGGCCAGGTGTTCTTCAAGGCGCTCGGTGCCCCGGCCCAGCGGTGCGATGTCCAGGTTGCCGCAGGCGGGGCAGGCGCGTGGCACGCGTTCAGTGAAGCCGCAGTGGTGGCAGCGCAGCGTGCGGTCGATCTTGTGAAACACCCGAAACGCGCTGCAATGCGGACATTCGCTTTTCCAGCCGCAGTCGGCGCAGTGCAGCACCGGCGCATAGCCGCGCCGGTTCAGAAACACCATGGCCTGCTCGCCACGCGCAATGCGGGTGCGGATGGCGTCCAGCAGCGGCGGCGAAAAGACGGTTTTTGCCGGCTGGTGGTTCATGTCGACGCGCCGCACCTGTGCAAATGCGCCGGCGCCGATGCGCCCGGCCATGGTCAGGCGCTGGTAGCGCCCGGCGCCGGCGGGTGGCGGCAGGGGCAGCGCCGGGGCCGGGTCGCCGGCAGAAGGTGGCGGCTGGCTGCGGTGCCAGCTTTCCAGCGACGGCGTGGCCGAGCCGAGCACCACACGCGCAGCTTCGAGCCGGCCGCGGTACACCGCCAGATCCCGTGCCGAATAGCGCGCACCTTCCTGCTGCTTGTAGCTGGGGTCGTGCTCTTCGTCGACGACGATCAGCTTCAGGCCCGGCATCGACGCAAAAACTGCCATGCGCGTGCCCAGCACGATGCGCGCGGCGCCGCTGTGCGCGGCCAGCCAGCTCCTGAGCCGCTGCGGATTCGTCATGCCGCTGTGCAGCGAGACCACCGCGCCGTCGCCCCAGCGGCCGGCAAAGCGGGCGCGAAAGCGCGCTTCGAGCTGCGGCGTCAGGTTGATCTCGGGCACCATCACCAGCGCCTGCGCGCAGGGGTCGGCGTCCAGCACCCGGGCCACCGCCTGCAGGTACACCTCGGTCTTGCCGCTGCCGGTGGACCCGTACAGCAGAAAAGGCCCAGACTTGGACTCAATTTCGGCCAGAGCCATCGTCTGTTCGTCAGTCAGTGCTACGAAATCAGGATGATTTTCAGGGCCTGCTCCGACATCGGCCGCGGTGTCGCCGGCCGGCGCCGCCGTGCGCCTGAGCCGGCGTGCGAGTTGCGCGGCGCCCAGTTCGCGCAGCTGTGGCGGCAGCGCGGCCAGGGCCACTTCGCCGATGGCCCGCTGGTAGTACGCGGCGGCAAAGTCCACCAGCTGGCGCCAGCCGTCGGACAAAGGCGACAGACCTTCCAGCGCCCCGGCGAGCGGGCGGACCGATTCGGGCGCCATGTCGGTGCCCGGCCCGGGCGTGGCGGCCCAGATCACGCCCAGCACTTCGCGCGTGCCCAGCGGCGCGCGCACCAGCGTGCCCGGCGCGAGCGGCTGATCGCTGCGATAGGTCAGCAGGCCACCCAGCGAACTGTGGGCCGGCGTCTGAACCGCGACCGAAAACCAGTGATTCATTGGCGGGTCGCGTTTGCGCGTCTTACTTCACTGAAACTGTTGAAGCCGGCCATAAGTTGTTGATCTGTAACCCTTTTGGGAGTCATCCAGAGTTTCTGTGGATAACTTTGTTGAAAACTGCCCGGCCCCTGACGCGAAGCCTTGATTTTCAAGGGCTTGGCTAGATTGCACGCAAATCGGGCAAGTTGGCAAATCCATTACAAATCAACAACTTGCGTGTACTATGCGATTTATAGCAAGCGAGCGCTCGGCAATAACAAATGATGCAGTGCATCAATGAAATTTGTGCATAAGTGAAGCCTGCGTTGCAGTTTTCCGGTCCGGAAAATCCCGCAAAACCCTTGACGGACGACGGCCGCTGTCGTAGGCGACGCCGGCTTGGCCACTTTCGCCCGGCGTCCGGCGGGGCCGTCAGGCGCGCTGCTGGCGCGAGTGCTCATGCACAGCCGCGACCAGGTCGGCCACGTGTTCGGGCGGGGTGTACTGGCTGATGCCGTGGCCCAGGTTGAAGATCTGCGTGGGGCCTGCGGTGGCCGTGTCGGTGTGCGGTTTGCCGAAGCTTTCGAGCACCCGGATCACTTCGGCGCGGATTGCCGCCGGCGGCGCAAACAGCACGTTGGGATCGATGTTGCCCTGCAGCGCCTTGCCGGGGCCGCCGACCTCGCCGCCGACCAGGCTGCGCGCGGTGCCCAGGTTCATGGTCCAGTCCAGACCCAGCACCTCGCACTCCAGCGTGTTCATGTCTTTCAGCCACAGGCCACCGCCTTTGGTGAATACGATGCGCGGCACGATCTGCCCGTCCACGCCGGTGCGCTTGAGTTTGGTCAGCACACGGGCGGTGTAGGCCAGGCTGAAGGCCTGGAAGGCGCCATCGGCCAGAACGCCGCCCCAGCTGTCGAAAATCATCACGGCCTGCGCGCCGGCATCGATCTGGGCGTTCAGGTAAGTGGCCACGGCGTCGGCATTGACATGCAGCATGCGGTGCATCAGGTCCGGGCGGCTGTACAGCATCGATTTGACCAGTCGGTAGTCGTCGCTGCCCTTGCCTTCGACCATGTAACACGCCAGTGTCCACGGGCTGCCGGAAAACCCGATCAGCGGCACCCGGCCGTTCAGGGCCTTGCGGATCGAGGTTACCGCGTCGGTGACGTAGCGCAGCTTGTCCATGTCGGGCACGGCGAGCTTTGCCACCGCGGCTTCGTCGCGCACCGGGGTGGCAAAACGCGGGCCTTCGCCCTGTGCGAACGACAGGCCCAGGCCCATCGCGTCGGGCACGGTCAGGATGTCACTGAAAAGAATGGCCGCGTCCAGCGGATAGCGCGCCAGCGGCTGCAGCGTGACCTCGGTGGCGTAGTCCACGTTGGTGGCCAGACCCATGAAGCTGCCCGCCCTGGCGCGGGTGGCGCAGTACTCGGGCAGGTAGCGGCCGGCCTGGCGCATCAGCCACACCGGTGTGTGGTCGGTCGCCTGGCGCAGGCAGGCGCGCAGGAAGCTGTCGTTTTGCAGCGGGGCGAAGGTGGTGGGGGTACGGTCGGGGCTCATGCTGCGATTGTCGCAGGGCATGGCCGCCGTCTGGCTGCACCGCCCGCTACGCGGATGGTAATGCTTCAGTCCGGGGCGGGCGCCGTCGCGCCAGCGCGTGCGCGTTCGGTCTTGATGCAGCGGTCCTGCACCACCCGCAGACCGGCCGCCCGCGCTTTCGCCGCGGCCGTTTCGTTGCGAATGCCCTGCTGCAGCCACAGCGCGGACGCGTTGATGGCGATGGCTTCATCGGCCACCGGTGGCACGTCATCACTGTTGCGAAACACGTTGACCAGGTCGATGGGCTGGTCGCGCGCGGCTTCGGCGAGGCTGGCGTAGACCCGCTCGCCCAGGATCGTTTCGCCTTTGGCGGCTGCCACCGGGTTGATGGGCACGATGCGCCAGCCGGCGGCCTGCATCGCTCGGGCGACGTCAAAGCTTTCGCGCCAGGGCTTGGGCGACAGGCCGACAACGGCAATGGTCCGGCTGGTGGCCAGGATGCGGCGAATGGTTTCGGATTCGGAGGTGCTCATGATGTTTGCCGTCAATCAGCGTGTTGCGCGGTCCAGCGCCTGGTCGATGTCCCAAATAATGTCGTCGATGTCTTCAATACCGACCGACAGGCGGATCATGTCGGCGCCCACGCCGGCCTGCTGCAGTTCTTCGTCATTGAGCTGGCGGTGGGTGGTCGAAGCAGGGTGGATCACCAGCGTCTTGGCATCGCCGATGTTGGCCAGGTGGCTGAGGAATTCGCAGGCGTCGATGAACTTTTCGCCCGCCGCCGCGCCGCCCTTGATGCCAAAGGTCAGGATGCCCGACGCGCCCGGCAGCGCGCCGCCGTCTGCGGCCAGCCCGGTCACGCTGCGGAACTGCTTTTTTGCCAGCTCGAAATACGGCGATTCGGGCAGGCCGGGGTAGTTGACCCAGCTCACCTTGGGATGCTGCTGCAGGTGCCGCGCAACGGCGAGTGCATTGCGGCAGTGTTCGCGCATGCGCAGGTGCAGCGTTTCGATGCCCTGCAGCAGCAGCCAGGCCGACAGCGGCGCCAGCACGCCGCCGAAGGTGCGGTTGACTTCCAGGCGCGCCTTCATGGTGTAGCCGAAGTCGCCGAAGGTCTCGTAGAACTTCACGCCGTGATAGGCACGGCTGGGCTCGACCATGTCGGGGAACTTGCCGTTGTCCCAGGGGAATTTGCCGCCTTCGACCACCACGCCGCCCATCGTCGTGCCGTGGCCGCCCAGGTACTTGGTGGCGCTGTGCACCACGATGTCGGCGCCCAGAACGCAGGGGTTGCACAGCCAGGGGCTGGCTACCGTGTTGTCGATCACCAGCGGCACCCCGTGCGCATGCGCCACCTCGGCCAAGGCGGCAATGTCGAGCACGTTGACCAGCGGGTTGCCGATGGTCTCGCCATACACCGCGCGGGTGTTGGGCCGCATCGCGCGGGTGAAGTTGTCGGGGTCGGACGGGTCGACAAAGGTGGTTTGGATGCCCAGCCGCGCAAAGCCCAGGCCCAGCTGCCCCACGGTGCCGCCGTACAAGGTGCTGGCTGCGACGATGTGGTCGCCCGCCTTCAGGATGGCCAGCAGCGCCGTCATCTGCGCCGCCATGCCGCTGGCGCAGGCCAGCGCCGCGCGGCCGTTCTCCAGCGATGCGACGCGTTCTTCCAGCACCGCCACCGTCGGGTTGCTGATGCGGCTGTAGACGTTGCCGAAGGTCTGCAGGTTGAACAGGCTGGCCGCGTGCTCGGCGCTGTCAAAGACAAAACTGGTGGTCTGGTGGATGGGCGTGGCGCGGGCGCCGGTCACCGGGTCGGGCACGGCGCCGGCGTGGATGGCGCGGGTGCCAAAACCGAATTCACGGTCCTTGCCTGGTGGCGTGGGAGTTTTCTCACTCATGACGGGGTTCCTGAAGGGCGCCGGATCCGGCGCGTGGACTTCAATCAATACGGCAACTGGTGCGGCCGGTGGGCGGTGATCACCCGCGTGTTCACACCCGCCCACCCCAGACCGCCGAACAGGCGGGCATGCTCGATCTTCACGCAGCGGTTCTGCACCACCGGCAGGCCGGCGGCTTCGGCCCGCTGCGCGGCGGCTTCGTTCTCCACGCCGAGCTGCAGCCACAGGCAGCTTGCGCCGATGGCAATGGCCTCGTCGGCCAGCGGCGGGATGTCGGCGCTCTTTCGAAAACAATCCACCATGTCGATGCGCCCGCCTTCGGCCGCGACGGCCCGCGCCGCCTCGCTGATGCTGGCAAAGCAGCGCTCGCCCAGAATCTGGCCGCCGTCGGCCGCGACCAGCGGATTCACGGGCACGATGCGGTAGCCGTGCGACTGCATGTACTTGGCGGCGAAGTAGCTGGGGCGGTGCCATTGCGGCGACAGGCCCACCACCGCGATGGTGCGGCAGCGGCCCAGAATGCCCCGCAGGGTGCTGATGGTGTCAGGGGTGCGGCTCATGGCTGCCAGTGTAAGCAGACATCCGCGCTTGCACGAGCCCTGCGGCGACGCCCCGGGTCAGCTCTTGTACTTGATCGTGCAGCCGTAGGCCTGCGTGTTCGTGGTGCTCAGCGGCTTGCCGGCCTTGATTTCGGCCAGCGACTGGCGGATGTAGGGCGTGGCGCGAGCGATGTCGTCGACCCGCGCGGACGGAATGCTGTCGATGCCGCCGGCATAGACCAGCACGCCCTTGCCGTCGATGATGTACATGTGCGGCGTGACGCGGGCACCGTAGGCGCGGCCGACCGCGCCGTCTTCGTCCATCAGGGTTGCGGTGGGCGCGGCCTGCTTTTCCTGCATCCAGCGTGCCAGTTGTGCTGGGCTCAGGTAGTCGCTGCTGGCGGTTTCCGTCGAGTTGATCGCCAGCCAGACCACGCCTTCTGCGGTGGCTTCCTTCTGCAGCGCCTGCATGTTGCCCTGGTAGTGCTTGCGCACGAACGGGCAGCCCGGGTTGTTCCATTCCAGCACCACGGTGCGTCCCAGGAAGTCGGCCAGCTTGACCGGCTTGCCGTCGGTGTCGGACAGCGTGAACGCGGGCGCGCCCTGGCCCACGGTGGCCGTGGCCGCGCGGGCCAGCGCGGGCAAACCGGTCAGCGCGCTGGCGCCGGCGGTGATCAGAAGCGAACGTCGATCCATGGCGGTGACTCCTTGCTATCAAGCGGTGGAAAGCGAACTTTGCGGCAGATTGGCATCAGAGGCGGCCGACGGCGTCGCGCACTTCCTGCACGCTCAGCACCTCGGACAGCACCTGCGGCGCGCGGCCGGACTGGTAGAGCACGTAGACCGGCACGCCGTTTCGCCCCAGCTGCGCCAGCGCGGCGGTGATGGCCGGATCGCGGCGCGTCCAGTCGGCGCGCAGCAACTGCACCTTTTTCGCGTCCAGATCGGCCAGCACCGCAGGGTCGGCCAGCGTGGTTTTCTTGTTGTACTGGCAGGTCACGCACCAGGCGGCGGTGAAGTCGACAAACACCGGGTGGCCGCCAGCCAGCAGGGCCTCGACCTTGCCGGGAGCCCAGGGCTGCCAGCGTTCCGTCGTCGCGACCCCCACCGGGGAGTTTTCGGTCAATTTCCCGACATTTCGGCCAATTCCCAGTGTCAAAAGGACCAACCCTGCTATTGAAATGAGGGTGAAAGTGTTGCGCGCACGACCGTTCAGCGTCAGCGACCACAGCACAAAGGCGCCGGCTACCAGCAGCATCAGCAGTGCGCCGGCGCCGTCGATGCCGCTTTGCTGGCCCAGCACCCAGACCAGCCAGACCACGGTGGCAAACATTGGGAACGCCATCAGCCGGCGGAAGGTTTCCATCCACGGGCCCGGGCGCGGCAACAGGTTGGCCACCGCCGGGACGAAACTGGCCGCCAGATACGGCAGCGCCAGCCCCAGGCCGATCGCAGCAAAAACGGCCAGCGCCTGCGCGGCCGGCAAGCCGACCGCGAAACCCAGCGAGGCGCCCATGAACGGCGCCGTGCAGGGCGACGCGACGGCTACGGCCAGCACCCCGGTCAGGAACGAATCGACCACCGGATGCCGTGCCTGCAGGCTGGCCACCGATGACGGTAGGAAGGATCCGAACTCGAACAGGCCCGCCAGGTTCAGCCCGATCACGGTGAACAGCGCGGCCAATGTCGCCACCACCCACGGGTTTTGCAGCTGAAAGCCCCAGCCCAGGCTTTCGCCCGCGGCACGCAGCGCCAAAAGCAGCGCGCCCAGCGCCATGAATGAAACGATCACGCCGGCGGTGTACGCCAGCCCGCTGATGCGGTGGGCGCGGTGGTTGTCGGCGTGGCGGGTGAACCCCATCACCTTGATCGCGAGCACCGGAAACACGCAGGGCATCAGGTTCAGGATCAGGCCACCGATCAGCGCGCCCACCAGCGCAGCCAGCAGCGTCAACGACGGGCCCTGCGGCGCGCCGCCCGCCGGGTTGGCGCTGGCGTTGGCCTGCAAGGCAGCCTCCAGTGCCGGCGAGACGGTGGCTGCTGCCGCGACCTTGGGCCATTCGCCCAGCACCTTCAGTTCGGCGCGCCAGCCCTGGCCACCTTCGGTCAGCACCACCGGCATTACCGACGGGCCGTTGGCGCGCTGCGCGGCAATGGGCACGCTGGCCGTCCAGACGGCGCCCTTCCACGCCTGCTCGTAAGGCGCAGCCGTTTCAATGACCTCTGGTGTTTCGGGGAAGAAGCCAAGCGCCTTGCCGCGCAACTCCACCGGCAAGCCCTGCACGCTGACCTGCAACCGCTGGCCGTCGATCCGGATCGTGCTGTCAGGGCGCACCCCCTCGTAGCTCAATACCGGTTTGGGCGTGGCCTTGAAGGCCGCTTCAAACGCCGCACCGTTGAGTGCGGTGGAGCCCCGGATCGGGATGGACAGCGCAAATTCACCTTCTTCGGGAATGCATTCGAGCCGGCAGACCAGCCAGGCAGCCTTGAGCTTGACCTGCAGCGCATTGCTGCCGATCGGGGGCTTGAAATCCGGGGTGATGGTCAGCGGCACCGGCAGCAGCACCGTGCCTTCATAGCCGTAGTTGGCCAGACTTCCAATCGGGATCTTTTTGGGAATCGGCCAGTCGATATCGCCGGCGATCACGCCGGGCGGTAATGACCATTCCAGCGTGGTCGGCAGGCCCGAATCGCCGGAGTTCTTCCAGTAGGTGTGCCATTCGGGTTTGTGCGCGATCTGCAAGCCCACCCAGACCGGCGCTGCGCTGGATGCGCCCGCGCCGGCCGCGGCGGCGAGCGCTGGCTCGGCCACCACACCCTGCGGCGCCCAGGCCATCAGCTCGGCGCGCACCTGGGGCGTGGTCACCACGGTACGGCTCGCGCCTTGCGCCGTCGCCGCCCCCGGCCATGCGAACGCGGCCAGTGCGAGGGTGGAGGCGGCAAAGGCGCCGGACAGGAATCGCAGGTTCATGGTCGAAGGGCAAAAGGGTGGCAACAGGGGCTCGCAAAGCCGGCGAAGTGGGTGTGGGAGTCTGCGCCGGCGCGCCGGGTTCCCTGCAAATATAGCCCGCAGCTGCGCGCCGGGTTGCCTCGGGGCTTTTACTGGCAGGGGTTTTTGAGAATAATGTTTTTGCGCCAACACGTTTTGGACCCGGTCATTCGGGGAACGAGGAGGACACTGCCATGCACACACTGGATGCGGCTGTGACATCGGTGCTGACGCCCTGGGCCGGGCGGATGCGCCAGCGCGCCAACCTGCCGCTGCTGTTGCGCTGGGGGCCGGAGCCCGGCGCCGCACTGCCGCTTGGCGACACCCGCCCGCCGCGCGTGACCTTGCATCTGCGCCATCCGGCAGCGGTTTCGGCGCTGCTGTCTCCCTCGCTGGACCGGCTGGGTGAGGCCTACGTCGAAGGCCGCATCGATCTGGAGGGCAGCCCGTCCGACCTGATCGCGGTGGCATGGCAGCTGGCGGAAAACGCCGCCGCGCTGACCAACCCCGCCGACGGCCGCATGGCCCGCTGGATGCAGCGGGTGGCCCATGCCACGCTGCACAGCCGCGACGGCGACCGCGACGCCATCCAGTACCACTACGACGTCTCCAACGATTTTTACGCTGCCTGGCTGGATCCGGCGATGGTCTATTCGTGTGCCTACTTTGCGCGGGGCGAGAAACGCTGGCGCATCTGGCGCATGTACCTGATCGGCAGCCACTGGGCGTTCGAGCGCGACCAGATCTCGCTGTACCAGGTGCTGGCCCGGCGCGCCGGGCGATCGGCCGGCGGGCAGCCGTGGTCGCGCAACTGGATGCTGGGCGCGGGAAACGGGTGATCGGGACTATCTGGATGACCTGTCGGCGCTGCCGGCAGCGCTTCAGGGCGGCGGCCCGAACACCGGTGGCAGCTGCTGCGGCGAGCGGATGCGCAACTGCTTGTTGACGTTCTCCCGGCCGAAGACCACCTCGATGTCGGCCACGCGCACGCCGAACAGCGGCGCCAGGAACTTCACCATGTAGTCGGTCGCCTTGCCGTTTTCCGGCGCGGCTTTCACACTCACGCGCAACTGGTTGCCGTAAGGCGTGCCGATGGCGTCGCGCCGGGCCGACGGCTTGCCCAGGATGTTGACCACCAGCACGTCGCCGTCCCAGCAGAAAAAAGACTCACCGGTGATGTTGCGCGGCTGCATGGAGGCCGGATGGGCGCGGGGCGGGAAAGGCTTACCCGGCGAACCCGAGCACCACCCGGCGTGTGGTGGCGGACTTCTTCTCGATCTTCGTCACCACCACCGCGCCGATTTCCGACGTGTTGGCCACGTGGGTGCCGCCGCAGGGCTGGTAGTCGATCATGGCCGGGGTGCCGACGCGCCCGGCATCCGCGGTCGCGGTGCCGATCCTGATGGTGCGCACGCTGCCGCTGCCGCGCGGCGGCTGCACGCTCATGCTTTTCACCAGCGCCGGGTTGGCGTCGAGCTCGGCGTCAGTGATGCTGCCCACGGTCACCGGGTGGGCGGCGGCCACCAGCGCGGCGATGCCGGCGGTGAGCTGCTCCTTGTCCAGCGCATCGGTCATGTTGAAGTCCAGCCGCGCGTAGTCGGTCGTGATCGAGCAGCCGTTGACCAGCTGCGGCACCAGGTGGCACAGCAGGTGCGTGGTGGTGTGAAAGCGCATCAGCCGGTGGCGCCGTGCCCAGTCGATGCGCGCCGTCACTGTGTCGCCAACGGCCAGGCCGGCTTGCGCGCACAAGTCCTCAATCGATAGCGGTTCAGGTCCTTTTGACGCTGGGATGTGGCAGATATCGTTGGTAAATTGCCCGTCAGCATCTTTGCCCTTGCGGGTGTCGGCAATGGGCAGTTCGCTGCCGTCGGCCAGCACCAGCACGCCGGTGTCGCCGGCCTGACCGCCGCCCAGCGGGTAAAAAACCGTCTGGTCCAGCACGATGCCCTGCGGCGTGATGGCGGTGACGGTGGCGTTGCAGGTGGTGCGGTAGGCGTCGGTGCGGAAGAGGTCGTGGGTCATCGGGCGAATGATAGCGGTGGCTGTAGGGGAAAGTGCGGGTGTGGCCGGGGCGAAAACCGCGAGTTGTTGCCACGCCCACCCCGTCCGGTCGAATTAAGATGCAGGCATGTCACACACGGAGCGCTTCTGGTCGGACCTGACCACCGCCGACTTCGGTCGGCTGGCGCTGGATCGCGTCATCGCCGTCCTGCCGGTCGCCGCGACCGAGCAGCACGGCCCGCATCTGCCGCTGTCGGTGGACACCGACCTGGTCGACGGCGTGATCGCTGCCGCGCTGCCGCATCTGCCGGCGGACTTGCCGGCCTTTTTCCTGCCGACACAGGCGGTCGGCTTCAGCCCGGAGCACGCGCGTTTTCCCGGTACGCTGACGCTGAAGGCCGAAACCGTGATCCGTCTGTGGACCGAGATCGGCGAGTCGGTCGCCGCCAGCGGCGTGAAAAAACTGGTGATCTTCAACGCGCACGGCGGCCAGGTCGGGCTGCTCGATGTGGTGGCGCGCGACCTGCGCAGCCGGTTGTCGATGCTGGTCTACAGCCTGAGCTGGTTCAACCTGCCGCTGGTGAACGGCCAGGGGCAGGACGCCGCCGCGCTGTTTGGCGCCGACGAGCACCGCTTTGGCGTGCATGCCGGTGACATCGAAACCTCGATGATGCTGGCGCTGCGGCCGCAGGCCGTGCGCATGAGCAAGGCGCGCGCCTTTCATTCGACGTCGCAAGACCGTGCCGCGGCGTTTGAACTGCTGGGCAACGGCAAGAGCGCCAAACTGGCCTGGCAGATGCAGGACTACAACCCGGCCGGTGCCGTCGGTGATGCCGCTGCCGCCACCGCCGACAAGGGGCGGGCGGTCGTCGGCGCTGCCGGCTGGCAACTGGCACGGCTGCTGCAGGAAATTCACCGCTTGCCCGCCGACACACTTCGCGAACGGGCACAGCCCGCCGCCGGAGCCGCTCAGTGAGGTCCGGCGCCACCCCGCATGCGAGGTGGCCGGGAGGGGCGCTGGTCGCCAGGATGCTGCTGATGGCCGCGCTGCTGCTGGCGGGAGCATCGGCGTGGAGCCTGGAAGCGCCCAGGGTGCTGTCGCAGACTGCCTGGGTCGAAGACGGCGAAAAGGCCTCCGTCGAAGACGTCAGCACCCGGCTGGCCAGCCGGTTCAAGCCCGATGCGCCCGGCACCGTCTACCCGCTCGGGCCGGGCAAGACGCTGTGGATCAAGCTGCGGTTGCAAGGCACATCGGTGGTCAGCGACGACTGGGGGCTGGACATTCCGGTGCCCCTGCTGGACTCGGCCACGCTTTACCAGCGCAGTGCCGACGGACATTGGGAGAGCCAGATCGCTGGTGACCGGCTCGACGTGGCCAGCTGGAGCCGGCCAGGGCGCTACCCCAGCTTTCTGATGGCGCTGCCCCACGGCGCGGCACGTGAGGTGGTGCTGCAGGTGCGGCATCGTGATGCGATCGGCTTCCCGCTGCGCATGGGCGCCAGTCCGCAGATGGAGCAAGTCCACCAGTTCGAGTACCTGGCCATGGGCGCGGTGCTGGGAACGCTGCTGCTGCTGGTGATGTTCTGCCTGATCGAGAGCGTCATCTACCGGGATCGCACTTACGCCTGGTACGCGTTCTATGGCGCGACGATGACGCTGACGGTGGTGGCGGTCACCGGCATCGGCGGCCACCTGCTGTGGCCCCGGTTGCCCGAATGGAACGACCGGGCCATGGGCCTGATGCCGATGGTCATCGCCGGGGTGAACATCCTGTTCGTGCGCAACCTGTGCGCCATCGCGCCGCGCCATCCCTGGATCGACCGACTGGCGCTGGCCAACGGCATGCTGGTGCTGCTGTTGGCCATGGCCTTTCCTCATGTAACAGGGAAGGTGGAGAACGCCATCGTCGCGTTCGCGCTGCTGTCGAGCGTGGCGATGACGCTGCTGCTGGCCTCGCTGGCCTGGCGGCGCGGCGACACCGTGGGTGGCTGGGTGCTGTTCGCCTACCTGCCGCTGGCGGTGACGATTGCCGTGGCCGTGTTGCGCCTGTACGGTTGGCTGACCGCATCGTGGCTGAACTTTGACGGCTCCTCGGTGGCGGCGGCGCTGGCGGTGCCGCTGTTGCTGATTGCGGTGAACCGGCGCTCCCGTGACCGGCACGGGGCGATGACCCGGGTCAACAAGCTGACCGAGCAGGACGCGCTGACCGGGCTGCTCTCGCCCGCCGCTTTCGAGCGGCAGCTCAAGGCCACCGTGTCCGGGGCGATGATGCGCAAGGAAGCCGCTGCGGTGGTGATGATCGAGGTGGCCAACCTGGCCGAGATCCGCCAGGCCTATGGTGACGCGATGGCCGAACAATGTCTGTTGCGCGCCGTGGTCAAGCTGTACCGCGTGGCGCGCGATGGGGACCCGGTGGGCCGCATCGAAACCGGGCGCTTCGGCCTGATCATGGAAGGCGTTCGCGCACGCGAGCCGCTGCAGGAAAAGCTGGTGCAACTGCTGGCATCCGGGCTGGCGCCGTCGCGCGGGGCGAAGTTCTCGATTCCGCTGCAATTCCACATCGCTGCCGTGCTGCTCGGCGAGCGGCTTCGCACCCATGTACTGATCCTGCGTGATCTGGACCGGCTGCTCTCCAGCATGTCGTCGCGCACACGCCGGCCGATCCGGTTTCTGGAGCCCGACCGCTCGGGCGCGGCTGCGGACCGGCCGGGCAGCGTTTCAACCGAGTCGGAATTGCCCGACAGCAATCGATCCAGCCGGTCCTCCGGCGGCTCCGGCGCGTCGAGTCGCCCGGTGCTGGCCGCCGCCGACGAAAAAAACGGCTGAACGCCGGTGTGGCCGGTGTGCGGGCTTGATCCTGCTCAAGCCGGCGAGAGACAGCCGGGCCTGTGCCGGCGCCACAGCGCGGCAAGGTGCGCGCGGGCCCGGATAATCCGCCGGTTCCGCATTCAACAATCCATCTTCTCGACTGATCAGGAGTTTTTCATGGCGTTTTCGCGCAGAAGTCTCATTTCCCGCGTCGCCCGCACGGCGCTGGTGCTCGCCACCGTGGCCACCGTCGGCCTGGCCAGCGCGCAAGGCGGCAAGACCGTCAAGCTGCTGGTGGGCTTCCCGCCCGGTGGCGGCACCGATGCCATTGCCCGCATCCTGGCCGAACGGCTGAAGGACGAGCTCGGCGTGCCGGTGGTGGTCGAGAACAAGCCCGGCGCCGGTGGCCAGATCGCCGCGCAGGCGCTGAAGGCCGCGCCGGCCGATGGCACCACCTTTTTCATCTCGCACGACCACACCATCACCATCCTGCCGCTGGTCACGAAGAACCCCGGCTTTGATCCGGTGACCGATTTCGTGCCGGTGGCCGGTTTTGCCACCTTTGTCAACTCGTTTGCGGTCTCGGGCGGCACGCCGGCGAAGTCGTTCGCCGACTACGTGGCCTGGGTCAAGGGCGCAGGCGGTGGCAAGGGTGCGGTGGGCGTTCCCGCGCCGGCATCGGTGCCGGAGTTTCTGGTCAAGGTCGTCGGCGAAAAGTTCAAGCTCGACCTGGTCGCCGCGCCGTACCGCGGCAGTGCGCCGCTGATTGCCGACATGCTGGGCAACCAGATTGCCGCCGGCGTGGCGTCGGTGCCCGACTTCATTGAAAACCACAAGGCCGGCAAGCTGCGCATCGTCGCGGTGCTGGGCGACAAGCGCCAGAGCGCGCTGCCCGACGTGCCGACCTTCACCGAACTGGGGCTGGCCGGGTTTGAAGACGTGCCGTTCTATGGTGTCTTCGCGCCCGCCGGGACGTCCAAGGCGGCGGTCGACCATTTTTCGCAGGCGCTGAACAAGACGCTGGCCGTGCCCGAGGTGCGCGATCGCCTGACCGCGATGGGGCTGACGGTCGGCTACATGCCGCAGGCCCAGCTGGCAGCGCGTGAACGCGCCTATGCCAAGGTCTGGGCGCGCATCATCAAGGACAGCGGCTTCGTGCCCCAGTGAACACTGACACGCCCGCTGATACCGGCAACGCCGGGATGACCCCGGACGCTGCGGCGCCGGCGGGCGATGGCGCGCCGACGCAGCTGCAATGGCTGCGCCGGCAGCTGCGCGAACTGGGCGCACGGCCGGCGCACGAACACCGGGTGCTGCGGCTGTGGAGCCAGGCCCTGCCGCAAGACAGTGGCCGGCGCCGTCTGGAAGACTTCATGCCGGCCCGGCTGCGCTCGGCGCTGCCGCAGATCACGGCCACGCTGGCGTCGCTGGCCCGGCTGCATTCGCGCCACCCGTCGCAGGATGGCGGCGAGCGGCTGCTGCTGAACCTGTTCGACGGCCAGACGGTCGAGAGCGTGCTGCTGCCGCGCGGCGGGCTGTGCGTGTCCAGCCAGGTCGGCTGCGCGGTGGGCTGCGGCTTTTGCATGACCGGGCAGGGCGGCCTGCTGCGCCAGCTGGGCAGCGCCGAAATCGTTGCGCAGGTGGCACTGGCGCGCACGCTGCGGCCGGTGCACAAGGTGGTTTTCATGGGCATGGGCGAGCCGGCGCACAACCTGGACAACGTGTTCGACGCCATCGAACTGCTGGGCACGGCCGGCAATGTGGGCCACAAGAACCTGGTGTTTTCCACGGTGGGTGACCGCCGCGCCTTCGAGCGTCTGGCGCAGGGCGTCGTCAGGCCGGCGCTCGCGCTGTCGCTGCACAGTGTGTCTGCGGAGCGGCGTGCCGCGCTGCTGCCGCGCGCGCCCCGCATCGACCCGGCCGAGCTGCTGGAGCTGGGCGAGGTCTACGCCCGCGCCACCGGTTACCCGGTGCAGGTGCAGTGGGCGCTGCTGGACGGTGTGAACGACGGGCCGGACGAGATCGACGGCCTGGTGCGGCTGTTGCGCGGCAAGTACGCGGTGCTGAACCTGATTCCGTACAACAACGTCGACGGCCTGCCTTTCCGTCGGCCGCCGGCCGAGCGCTCGGCGCAGATGGCGCGCACCCTGCACCAGCGCGGCGTCCTGACCAAGCTGCGCCAGTCGGCCGCGCAGGATGTGGAGGGCGGGTGCGGTCAGCTGCGCGCCCGCCATGCCGCTGGGGCGCCGCTTTACTGGGCGCCGCGCACGCAGCCGGTCGCCGGCTCGGCGGCCTGAAAGTCATTTTTCAATAGCTGAAAACGTCCATTCGACGCTGGCTGAGTGCCAAAAAAGCCGGGAAAACGGGGTTTTCTGCCCCTGGGGGTCGCCCTTTTCTGGTGGCCGAATCGCCCGCCACTCAGGCGTAAGTCACCCAGTCCCGGTAATCCGCATGATCCAGGTGCGGCAGCGTGTTGTAGGTCAGCAGCATGTGGCGCTTGGGGGTGAAGGCAAATTCGGTCAGGGCGCTGTTGCGGATTCGCATGTTCAGCTCGATGGTCTTTTCCGGCGGCGTGCCCAGAACGCGGCCCACCGCCGTGGCGATCGGGCCGCCGCTGGAGACCAGCAGCACGTTGCCGGTGTGCGACTTGCGGATGTGGTCCAGCGCGCTGGTCACGCCGTGCACGAATTCTTCGTAGGTCGGCATGCCTTTGGGGCTGACCACGCCGGCCATCCACTGCGCCAGCCCGTCGCGCAGCAAGCGGAAGTGATGGCGGTACAGCTCGGGCGTGTCAGGTTTCTTCAGCGGCAACGGGTAAATGGCACCGATCACTGCATGGCTGTCGTATTCGTTCAGCCCCGGCCAAAGCACGGGCTCCAGCGCCAGGCCTCCTGCTCCTTCGGCAATGCCGGCCCATGTCTGCACCTGCCGGCGCAGGGTGCCCGTGTAGACCGCATCGAAGGTGACGCCCCGCGACGCCAGGTATTCGCCCAGGCGCACGCTCTGGCGCTGGCCGAGGTCGCTGAGTTGGTCATAGTCGTCGGCGCCAAACGAGGCCTGGCCGTGGCGCACGAGGTAGAGGGTTCCCATGCACCGATGTTGAACCCGCGGCGCGGCGGGATTTGTCCCCGGCGCGACGGCAGGCGGCCGTTTCAGGGTTTGTCCGGGGCGCCGGACAACGCGGTGCCGCCTGTGTTTGAATGCGACCATGCCTGCATTTTCCTTCGCGCCGACGCCGCGACCGGACGCGCAATCGGCCACGCCATCAACCGCAACATCGCCGAATTCACACCGTTTTCCGGACCTTCGCGCCCGCTTCGCGCAGGTGCGGGCGCGGACCGAGGCGCTGGCGGCGCCGCTGAGCCCCGAGGACTGCCAGGTGCAGTCCATGCCCGACGCCAGTCCGGTCAAGTGGCACCTGGCGCACGTCACCTGGTTTTTCGAGACCTTCGTGCTGGAGCGCTTCGAGCCGGATTTCCAGCCGTTCGACCCCGCGTACCGGGTGTTATTCAACAGCTACTACCAGGCGGTGGGCGAGCAGCATCCGCGTGGGCAGCGCGGGCTGGTGACCCGCCCGTCGCTGGCTGCCGTGCTGGCCTGGCGGGCGCAGGTGAACGCGCGCATGGCGCACATGCTCGCGCAGCCGATCCACGAAGAATTGAAGACGCTGGTGGCACTGGGGCTGCAGCACGAACAGCAGCACCAGGAGCTGTTGCTCACCGACATCAAGCACCTGCTCTCGTGCAACCCGCTGGCGCCGGCCTATCAGGCAGCGCCGCCACCGCTGGCCGAGACGGCAGCCCGGCCGCCGTGGGTCTGGCAGGGGTTTGACGGCGGGCTGGTCGAGATCGGCCATGCCGGTGAAGGGTTCGCGTTTGACAACGAAAGCCCGCGTCACAAGGTCTGGCTCGAACCCTTCGAACTGGCCAGCCGGCCGGTGACGCAGGGCGAGTTTGCAGCCTTCATTGCCGATGGCGGCTACCGCGACCCGCGCTGGTGGCTGTCCGCCGGCTGGGACTGGGTGCAATCGCAAGGCAGGCTGGCGCCGCTCTACTGGCGGCGGGGTGCCGGTGACGCCAACGGCAAGGACGGCTGGCAGGTGTTCACACTGCACGGTCAGGTGCCACTGGCCGACGCAACGCCGGTGGCGCACCTGAGCCATTTCGAGGCCGACGCTTATGCACGCTGGGCCGGCGCGCGCCTGCCGACCGAAGCCGAGTGGGAACATGCGGCCACTTGCGCGACGGACGACGGCTCGGCATCGGCCAATCGGGTCAATCGGGTCAATCTGGCGGATCGCGGCGTTTTTCACCCGCTGCCGGCGGCTGCAGAGCCTGTGAGCGGCTTGCAGCAGCTGTTCGGCGACGTCTGGGAATGGACGTCCAGCGCCTACGCGCCGTACCCCGGCTACCGGCCCTGGGCGGGCGCGGTGGGTGAATACAACGGCAAGTTCATGTGCGACCAATACGTGCTGCGCGGCGGCTCGTGCGCCACGCCGGCCGACCACATCCGCGCCAGCTACCGCAACTTCTTCCCGACCGGCGCGTGCTGGCAGTTCACTGGCCTGCGGCTGGCGCGGGACCGGCCACGGCGGTAGCGCGGCGTCAGAAAGACGTGATTGCGGATCGGAGCTCAACCACGCCGTTGGGCGTTTGCAGGCGGGCGATCAGGCTTGCTGGCCCTGTTCTGACCACCGGCGGCGGCAAGCCCGCACTGGCGCAGGCAGTGGCGAGCGCGCCTGCTTCCGGGTGCTGCAGCGCCAGCGACAGCAGCGTGACGCCGCTGTCGGGCATGGCGCGGGCCGGGTGCGTGTCGCCCCACTGGATCAGCGTGGGCAGGCAGCCGTCCATCAGCCGCTGGCCGTCATCGCGCACGGTGATCTGCCACTGCAGCAGCCCGGCCGGCGTGGGGCGGCTGGCTTCGATGATCTCGCCGCGCGCCAGGCTCTGCGACGCCAAGGCGGCGACGGCAGCTCGCACGTCGGACACCCGCGCCACCCAGTGGATCAGTCTGGGGCCGTCGGTGGCAACCTGTGCGAGCAGGCGCGGGTCGTCCATGTCGAACCAGCGCGCGCCGGTGCGGGTGGCCGCTTTCTGCGCGGCGGGGTTGAAGGCGATGATTTCCAGATAGACGTCGGGAAAGGCTGGCGTGGCGATGCGCAGCAGCCGGTTGTGCGTGCCCATCAGCGGGTGCTCGCCGCCGGGGCCGGGCGTGACGCCCAGCGTGGCTTCGCACCAGGCCACGCCCTGCTCCAGGCTCGCGGCCAGCACCACCAGGTGATCGAGGCCGCTCGCCAGCGCCATGCGGTTCGCCGGGTTTGACGCCGCGCTCACAGCGTGACCTCGCCCGAGATGCAGGTCACCGATTCGCCGCCCACCCAGACCTGGCCACCGGCATCGGTGGTGATGTGCACCACGCCGTCGCGGCCCAGGTTTTCGCCTTGCGACGCGATGTACGGCGCGGCCAGATGGCCGTCGGCGATCAGCCACTGGGCCAGGCTGGCGTTCAGGCTGCCGGTGACCGGGTCTTCCGGTATGCCCACCGGGGCGGCAAAGGCGCGCACCAGCAGGTCGGCGTCTTTCGACGGGTCTCCGGCCACCGCCTTGCTGCCGTCGAACGCGCGCGCTTCCCGGCTCGATCTTGATATCAATTGCATAGCTGAGTCCGACCGTTTGACGCTGGCTACACCCACTTTTTGCCCCAAATCCTTCAATTCGGCATGGTCAGGGTCGATGCGGGCCAGCGCGTCCGGATCGCCCAGCAGCAGGCCGAGCCAGCGCGGGCCGTTGTCAAGCATCTGGGCGGCCACAACCTGCGTTGCCTGCAGGCCGAGTGCGGCCATCACCGCAGCCAGCAGGTCGGCGTCGGGTTCGCTGCGGGTCAACGGCGGTGCGGCAAAGGCCAGCCGGGCGCCGTCCCGGCGGACGCGCACCAGCCCGACGCCGCATTCCTGAAGAATCGTGTCGCCCGAGCGCGGCTGTCCGCCCGTCTGCAGCCAGGCGTGGCAGCTGCCCAGCGTCGGGTGGCCGGCAAAGGGCAGCTCCTCGCCGGGCGTGAAGATGCGCACGCGGTAGTCGGCGCCCGCTGCACGGCCGGCTTCGGTCGGCGGCAGGATGAAAGTGGTTTCGCTCAGGTTGGTCCAGTGGGCGAAGCGTTGCATCGCCGCGTCGGTCAGGCCGCTGCCGTCCAGCACCACGGCCAGCGGGTTGCCGTAGCAGGGCACGGCGGTAAAAACGTCGACTTGCTGGAAGGGGCGTGCACGCATGGGATCAGGCCGGCAGCTGTTCGCGGATCGCCTGCGCCAGCGCGGCGATGCCGGTGTTGATCTGCGCCTCGCTGGCGGTGACGAACGACAGCCGCAGCGTGCGCGGATCACCGGCCCCGGCGTAGAAAGCCGCGCCGGGCACAAAGGCCACGCCCTTGTCCACCGCCCGGGGCAGCAGCTCCACCGCGTTCATGCCGGCGGGCAGCCGCGCCCACAGGAACATGCCGCCATCGGGCGTGTTCCATTGCAGGTCCAGGCCCTGCATTTCCCGCGCCAGCGCGGCCAGCATGGCGTCGCGCTGCGCCTTGTACAGCGCGCGGATGGTGGGCACGTGGCGGTCCAGAAAGCCGCCCTTCATCACTTCGGCCACCATGCGCTGGTTGAAGCCGGGGCTGTGCAGGTCGGCCGCCTGCTTGGCTTGCAGCAGTTTGGGCGCAATGGCCTTGGGCGCCACGCAAAAGCCCAGACGCAGCCCCGGCGCCAGCACCTTGGAGAACGACCCCAGATAGATGCAGCCCTCGGGGTTGCGCGCGGTCAGTGGCGGCGGCGGCGGGGCGTCGAACCACAGGTCGCCGTAGGGGTTGTCCTCGATCAGCGGCAGGCCCAGCTCGGCCGCGCGGGCCGACAGGGCGGCGCGGCGGGATTCGGACATGGTGCGGCCGGTGGGGTTCTGGAAGTTCGGCAGCACGTAAAGAAAGCGGGCGCGGTCGGCGCCGGCGCCGATTTTTTGACCGAGATCGTCCACATCCACACCCTCAGCGTCGCTGCCCACGGCCACCACGTCGGGCTCCATCGGCGTGAAGGCCTGCAGCGCGCCCAGGTAGGTGGGGGTTTCGACCAGCACGCGGCTGCCGGCGTCGATCAGCACCTTGGCGACCAGGTCCAGGCCCTGCTGGGAGCCGGTGGTGATCAGGATCTGGTCGGGGTCCACCGCCCAGGGCAGCATCGCGGCCACCGCTTCACGCAGCGGCGCATAGCCTTCGCTGGCGGCGTATTGCAGGGCGGCCTGGCCGTCTTCTTTCAGCACCTTGGCGCAGGCCTCGGCAAACTCGGCGATCGGGAAGGTCCGGGGCGAGGGCAGGCCGCCGGCAAAACTGATGATGCCGGGGCGCTCGGTGACCTTGAGGATCTCGCGGATGACCGAAGGGTTCATCTTGGCGGCGCGGCGCGCCAGGGTCCAGGCGGTGGGTTGCAGGTCGTTGGGTTTCATGGGGTTCTCCGAAATCGGGAGGGGCGGGGTCAACGTTCAGGAAAAGGGTGGTGGCTGGCAGTCAGGTGGGAGGAGGAACACGGGACTCGGTCGGATCGGCCAGGTTGGCAACAGGGTCGCCCATTTTCATGCCGGGGCGCCTGCGGCGTGCACCGGCATTTTCTTGCCCATGTAGACCGTGGCGATCACCGCGAGGGCAAAGACCAGGGTCACGCCGTCCACATGCTCACCGGCCAGCGGCACGGCGAACAGCAGGCTCAGAAACGGCTGCACCAGCTGGATCTGGCTGACCCGCACGGCGCCCAGCGCCAGTGCCCGGTACCAGGCAAAAAAGCCGATCCACATCGAAAACAGCGCGACGTAGCCAAAGCCCAGCCAGCTCATGCCGCCGATGGTGCGCCAGTCTGCCGGTGCAAACAGCCAGGCCACCGGCACGGTCAGGGGCAGGCTGCTCACCAGCACCCAGCAGATCACCTGCTCGGCGCCCAGCCGGGGCGTGAGGCGCGCGCCGCCGATGTAGCCGAAGGCGCCGGTTGTCATCGCAATGATCAGGTAGATGTTGGCCGCGCCCAGGTACAGGCCGCCTGCGCGCCACACCATGTAGGTCAGCACCAGGGCGCTGCCCAGCACTGCACAAGCCCAGAAACCCACCGACGGGCGCTGCCTGAACCACAGCGCGCCCAGTACGGCGGTCGACAAGGGCAGCAGGGCGGTGACCACCGCGCCGTGCGTGCTGGGCACATGGCGCAGCGCCAGCGCCAGAAACAGCGGGAAGCCCACGATCACGCCAAAGGCCGTCATGCCCAGCAGCGGCCACTCTGCCCGGGTGGGCACCTGCAGCCGGCGCTGCGCGCGCTGCCACAGCAGGTAGGCGATGGACAGCACGCCCGCCACGGCCGCGCGGCCAAAGGTGACGAACCAGGGCGAGAGTTGCGGCGCATCGGTGGGGCCCACGGCCAGCCGGGTCATCGGCAGGGTGGCGGCAAACAGCGTCACGCCCACCAGGCCCCACAGCAGGGCGTCTTTTTCATTCGATCGGGTCATACGGTCAGCATCCACAGGGCTGTGGCCACCAGCACACCGGCCAGCACACGGTTGAACCACAGCAGGCGGCTGCCCTGGGCCAGCCACTGGCGCAGCAGCGAGCCGACCAGGGCATAGGTGAAATTGCTGGTGAAGGCAAAGCCGACCATCACAGCGCAGATGATGGCCAGGCGCTCGCCGGGATTGGTGGCGGGCAGCCCGGCGGCGTTGACCACCCAGCCGGCAGTGAGGGTCAGCGCCAGCATCCAGGCCTTGATGTTGACGAACTGCAGGGCCACGCCCTGCCAGAAGGTGACGTTCAGCCGTGCGGCGCTGACCTGCGCGAGGGCGCCAGCCCGGCTCAGCTTCCAGGCCAGCCACAGCATGTAGGCCACCCCCACCAGCTTGACCGCCAGGCGCAGCATGGGCAGCCCCAGAATCAGCGCGCCCATGCCCAGCCCGCTTGCCAGCATCAGCAGCGTCCAGCCGGTGGGCACGGCCAGACAAAAGCGCAGGGCGCGGCGCAGGCCCAGGTTGGCCGCCAGTGCGGTGGACAGCGTGGTGTTGGGCCCCGGCGAAAAGCTCATGGCCGTGCAAAACGCAAACAGGGCGGTCAGTTCGGCGGCGCTCATGGTGATGCGAGGTTGCGGGCGGGCTTGAAAAAGGAAGGGGTTCAATGTACGCTTTGATGCCAGTACACACCCAATACAGTTTTGCAGCGCAGTTCGAGTTCTGTACTGGTCAGGTTGCCAGTACAGGAGGTGAACGCCCGGCGATGGCGGAGTCTTGACCATGTTGATGAAAACCGCAGCCCAGTCGCTGACCGAACAGCTCAGCGCACGATTTGCCGAGCGCATCCGCAACCGGCTGCTGGCGCCGGGTGCGCGCCTGCCGTCGGTGCGCCAGTGTGCCCAGTTGCAGGGGGTGAGCGCCAGCACGGTGGTGGCCGCCTACGACCAGTTGCTGGCGCAGGGGCTGGTGGAGGCCCGCAAGAACCGCGGGTTTTTTGTTCGCGAGACGCCGCTGGCGCGCCCGGTCGAGCGGCAACCGGGCGTGCGCCCGGAGGCTGCGCCCGCGGGCGCGAACCTGCGGCCGGCCGGCCCGGTGAATGCCACGGCGCTGATTTGCGGCATGTTCCACAGCATCAGCGACAAGCCGCAGCCGGGCATGGGCGTGTTGCCGGCCGAATGGCTGGAATCGACCTTTCTGCCGGCGGCGGTGCGCAAGGTCACTGGCGCGCGGGCGCTGCAGGATCTGTCGCTGCAATACGGCGAGCCGAAAGGCGACGCCGGGCTGCGCGCGCTGCTGTCGCGCAAGCTGGCCGACCTGAATGTGCAGGCGTCGGCCGGTCAGGTCATCACCACCATCGGCGCCACGCACGCGCTGGACATCGTAAGCCGGACGCTGCTGCGCGCCGGCGACGCGGTGATGGTCGAGGAGCCGGGCTGGGCGGTGGAATTTGCGCGGCTGGCGGCGCTGGGCATGCGCATCCTGCCGGTGCCGCGCGGCCCGGACGGGCCCGATCTGGAAGTGATGGCGCGTTACTGCGAGGCGCACAAGCCCAAGCTGTACGTGAGCGTCAGTGTGCTGCACAACCCGACGGGCGCCTGCCTGTCGCCGGGCAGCGCGCACCGCGTATTGCAACTGGCCGCCCGGCACCAGTTTCACATCGTCGAGGACGACACCTACAGCCACCTGGCGCCTGAACATGCCACCCGGCTGTGCGCGCTCGACGGCCTGCAGCGCACGATCTACGTCAGCGGCTTTGCCAAGATCCTCGCGCCCAACTGGCGGGTGGGCTACCTGGCCGCGCCGCCCGATCTGGTCGAGCCGCTGCTGGACACCAAGCTGCTGGGAACGCTGACCACGCCGGCGCTGCTGGAAAAAGCGCTGGCCGTCTGCATCGAGCAGGGCCAGTTGCGGCGGCACGCCGAGCGCATCCGCATCCGGCTGGCGACCGCGCGCGACCGCAGCATGAAGCTGGCGCTGCAGTCCGGCTGCACCTTTGCCGCCGAACCGGCCGGCCTGTTCGGCTGGGTCGACACCGGCGTTGACACCGACCAGCTCGCGCAACGCATGCTGGACGAGGGCTACCTGCTGGCCCCCGGCGCGCTGTTTCACGCCACCCGGACACCCAGCACGCTGATGCGCATCAATTTCGCGACCACGCAGGAGCCGCTGTTCTGGCGCGTGCTGCAGGCGCAGATGGCGGCACTGCGGCGCTGAGATTGCCGGGACGCAAGGGGCGGGGCGTTCGGGTGTGTGGACTGCCGGCGGCCGCGTGCGTCAACGTCCCGACAGTGCTTCCCAGCGCTCCAATGCGGCCATCAGCAGTTCGTCGATGGCTGCGTCGCGCTCGCAGGCAGCAGTGGCGCGGCTGGCGTCGCGGGTGTACAGCGTGCCGTCGGCGAGTTCGGCGCGCAGCGCCGCCTGTTCCTTTTCCAGTGCTTCGATCTGCCCTGGCAGGGCGTCGAGTTCGCGCTGCTCCTTGTAGCTCAGCTTGGCAGGGGGGGGCGAGGTGCCCGAAACCGGGTTTTTGGAAGTTTTTTGGGCATCAGCCAGCGTCTTCTGGTCTTTTGCTGCTATTGATTTCGATGTTTCGGCGATGGCTTTGCTGCGCGCCGACTGCAGCAGCCAGTCCTCGACGCCGCCTTCGTATTCACGCCAACGAGCATCGCCCTCGAAGGCGATGGTGCTGGTGACCACGTTGTCCAGAAAGGTGCGATCGTGGCTGACCAGAAACACCGTGCCGTCGTACTTTTGCAGCAGGTCTTCGAGCAGTTCCAGCGTGTCGATGTCCAGATCGTTGGTCGGCTCGTCCAGCACGAGCACATTGGCCGGCCGGGCAAACAGCCGGGCCAGCAGCAGGCGGTTGCGCTCGCCGCCCGAGAGTGATCGCACCGGCGAGTTCGCACGCGCCGGCGAGAACAGGAAGTCGCCCAGGTAGCTCTTGACGTGCTGGCGCTTGCCGCCGATCTCGATCCACTCGCTGCCGGGGCTGATGAAATCCTCCAGCGTCGCGTCCAGGTCCAGCGCGTTGCGCATCTGGTCGAAATAGGCGACGGTCACGTTGGCGCCCAGGCGCACCGTGCCCCAGGGGCTGTGGCCGGGCTCCGGCCGGGGCGCGTCGGCGGGCGCCGGATCGGGTTGCAATTCCCCCAGAATCAGTTTCAGCAGGGTGGACTTGCCGGCGCCGTTGGGGCCCAGCAGGCCGATCTTGTCGCCGCGCAGTACGGTGGTTGAAAAGTCGCGCACGATGAGCCTGTCGCCAAAGGACTTGCTGACGTGGACCATTTCCGAGACGAGTTTGCCGCTGGCTGCGCCGCTGGCGATGTCCATGTTGACGCTGCCCACCACCTCGCGCCGCGCCGCGCGCTTTGAGCGCAACTCGGTCAACCGCACGATGCGCGCCTGCGCTCGGGTGCGACGGGCTTCGACACCCTTTCGGATCCACACCTCTTCCTGGGCCAGCAACTTGTCGGCGCGGGCGTTGATCACCGCTTCCTGGGCCAGCTGTTCTTCCTTCTGCACAAGGTAGGCCGCGAAATTGCCGGGGTAGGACAGCAGCAGGCCGCGGTCCAGTTCGACGATGCGGGTGGCGACGCGGTCCAGAAAGGCGCGGTCGTGCGTGATGGCGACGACGCTGCCCCGAAAGTCGATCAGCAGTTGCTCCAGCCACTGGATCGAGTCGAGATCCAGGTGGTTGGTGGGCTCGTCCAGCAGCAGCACGTCCGGCTGCGTCACCAGCGCCTGGGCCAGCGCCACCCGCTTGCGGGTGCCGCCCGACAGCGAGGCGACTGACGCCGCAGGGTCCAGATGCAGGCGGTGCAGGGTTTCCTGCACCCGCTGTTCCCAGTTCCAGCCGTCCTGCGCCTCGATGGCGTCCTGCAGGGTGTCCAGGTCACCCTGACCGTGCGAATACTGGTCGATGAGCCCGATCAGCGTGGCCAGACCGGCGCGGACGGCCTCGAAGACGGTGTCGTCGGTGTTCAGCACCGGCTCCTGTGCAACAAAAGCCAGTCGCACGCCTTGTTGCACCTGCAGGGTGCCGTCGTCTGGCTTCTCCATGCCGGCCAGAATCTTCAGCAGTGAGGACTTGCCGGCGCCATTGCGCCCGATCAGGCCGATGCGTTCGCCGGTTTCAAGCGAAAAGCCGGTGTTGTCGAGAAGGGGTACGTGGCCAAAGGCCAGCTGTGCGTCAATGAGTGTGATGAGTGCCATGTGAGGCGGATTATCCGGGCGGGCTGCCCATGCGCCGGTCGAGAGCCTCCATAAGGAGGGTCGCTGTCACGAGGAATGGCGGGTTGCGCAGCCATGACCAGGGGCTGAATTAAGAGAGAAGCCAGGGGAGAGCGCAGCAGGCCATCGAGCCAACGGAAAAATTTTGCAAAAAGTTCAGGACCCCTGGAAATTGCGTGCTATAGTCGTGGGCTTCGCTGATGAAAACAAGTTTCTCAGTGACCGCCGCAAGGCGGATAGGGCCCCGGCCGGTTTGCCAAGCAGATCGAAATCAGGGATAACCCTAAAGATTGACAGGTCTTTAAAAAACGTGTCATAATTCAAGGCTCAGCTGATCGCGGTTGAGCAGAAGGTGAAAGCGAGACGAAAGTTGAGCGGACGCTGAAGATCATTAAAAATTTACAGCCGATAAGCGTGGGCGTTTGAAGGTGATTGCCAAGTTCTTCGGAACTGGTCTTTATGACCTTTAAAACGCTCATGAGAATAGAAGTGAAGTTCACTTCAATTCCGTTTTTATGAGTTAACTCGAAAGAGTATAAATTTCAAGATCGAACTATAGAGTTTGATCCTGGCTCAGATTGAACGCTGGCGGAATGCTTTACACATGCAAGTCGAACGGCAGCACGGGGCAACCTGGTGGCGAGTGGCGAACGGGTGAGTAATACATCGGAACGTGCCCAATCGTGGGGGATAACGTAGCGAAAGCTACGCTAATACCGCATACGATCTACGGATGAAAGCGGGGGATCGCAAGACCTCGCGCGAATGGAGCGGCCGATGGCAGATTAGGTAGTTGGTGGGGTAAAGGCTCACCAAGCCTGCGATCTGTAGCTGGTCTGAGAGGACGACCAGCCACACTGGAACTGAGACACGGTCCAGACTCCTACGGGAGGCAG
>JACSRS010000176.1 GCA_014879655.1 Burkholderiaceae bacterium | reverse complement strand
CCAGTTGCGCATTCCGCCGCATTCGATCGAGGCCGAGTCCAGCGTGCTCGGCGGCCTGCTGCTGGACAATGGCGCCTGGGACCGGATGGGGGACCTGCTGGTTGACAGCGACTTCTACCGCTATGAGCATCGGTTGATCTATGGCGCGGCGGGCGCGTTGATCAACGCGACCAAACCCGCCGACGTCATCACCGTCTTCGAATATCTGCAGAATCAGGGCAAGTCCGAAGAAATCGGCGGACTGGCCTACCTGAACTCGCTGGCCCAGTATGTGCCCAGTGCCAGCAACATCCGGCGGTATGCCGAGATCGTGCGCGAGCGCTCCATCCTGCGCAAACTGGTAAGCGCCAGCGACGAGATCGCCACCAACGCCTTCAACCCGCAGGGCAAGGCGGTCGACCGCATCCTGGACGAGGCGGAGCAGAAGATTTTCAATATCGGCGAGGAGGGCGCCCGCATGAAGCGGGGCTTCCAGTCGATGGACTCACTGGTGGTCACCCTGCTGGACCGCGTGCAGGAGATGGCCGACAACCCGAACGACGTGACGGGTGTGCCCACCGGCTTTTACGACCTTGATCGGATGACCTCCGGTTTGCAGGCTGGTGATCTGGTGGTGCTGGCGGCGCGTCCCTCAATGGGCAAAACGGCTTTTGCGATCAATATTGCGGAGCATGTGGCACTGAATGAAGGGCTGCCCGTGGCCGTGTTCTCGATGGAGATGGGTGCGTCGCAACTGGCTGTCCGGATCGTCGGCTCCATCGGGCGCATCGATCAGGGGCACCTGCGCACCGGCAAGCTCAACGACGACGAATGGCCGCGCCTGACCGAAGCCATCGAGCGGCTGCGAACAGTCTCGCTGCACATCGACGAAACACCGGGCCTGACCTCCAGCGAACTGCGGGCCAATGCGCGGCGCCTGGCCCGGCAGTGCGGCAAGCTCGGACTGATCGTGGTCGACTACCTGCAACTGATGAGCGGCACGAGTTCCGACGGCGAGAACCGGGCCACGGAGCTGGGCGAGATTTCACGCGGTCTGAAGATGCTGGCCAAAGAGTTGCAATGCCCGGTCATCGCGCTTTCGCAGCTCAACCGGAGCGTGGAAACACGCAATGACAAGCGGCCGATGATGAGCGACTTGCGGGAATCGGGCGCGATCGAGCAGGATGCCGACATCATCATGTTCATCTACCGCGACGACTACTACAACAAGGAGTCGCGAGAGCCCGGCGTGGCCGAGATCATCATTGGCAAACAACGAAACGGCCCGACGGGTACCGTCAAGCTGACCTTCCTGAAGCCGCTGACGCGTTTTGAAAGCATGGCCGGCGGGTCCGATTTCTGACACTGTGGATGCTGCTGCTCCGCCAGCCTTGTGGGGGTGTCAGGCAAGCGTAAGCGGTTGGGAAAGAAACTGATTGATTCTTTCGTTGCCCCTGTTTGCTGCCTGTGCTGTTCTTTCTCGGTGCGCTGAAACTGATTGCGGAGATCGCGCTGATGGCGCTGGTGGGGCGGTGGCTGGTCGGCTTGATGGCGGGCGCCCAGCGGCAGAAAAACCCTTTCTATCAGCTGTTCGAAATCGTGGGCCGTCCCTTCGTGACGCTGGCCCGGTTCATCACGCCAAGGGTGGTGCTGGAACGTCATTTGCCGCTGGTCGCTTTCCTGCTGCTGGCGATGGTCTGGCTGACCGTGACAATCGGCAGGATCGGCTATTGCCTTCAGATCGGAATTCATCAATGCCGGTAGCGCGCGCACTCATGCTGGCCTTGCTGAGAACTCAGGTGGTGGGCTTGCTGGTCCTCGGACGCCGGCGAGCGGCTCTGGACCGCGTTGACGCGATGCTGCGCCTGGATCCCCGGCACCTGTACGCGCTGGCCAGCCGGATACCGCTGCTGGTTCAGATGGGCCGCACGCAAGAGGGCATCGCTGCGGCACGTGCGTTGGTCGAATGCCACCCGGCGCATGCCGACGGATGGTTCAACCTTGGGTTTTTGCTGGCCGAAACGGATCAGTTGGCTCCGGCGGAGATCGCTTTCCGGCGGTGTTGTGAACTGCAACCTGGCATGGATCGGTCCTGGTACGGCCTGGGGCTGGTGCACATCCGGCAAGGGCGCTTCGACGACGCGGCGGCGGCGCTGCTGCGCAATGTCGAACTGCAGCCGATGAGTCCGTACGGCTGGTATCAGCTGGCCCGGGTGCAGGTCGAGCGGCAGCAGCCCGACGAGGCCCGGGCGATCATTCGAAAACTGAAAAACTTTGAACCCAAAGTGGCGGCGCAGCTGGAACGCGAAACCGGTTTGCGCAATATGCTGGTGTCCTGATCAAATGTCATCGGCGATGATGTGGCTCCTCGCCCCTTTGAACTTGCGAAAGAAAACACCTTGCAGCTGACCGACCGTCACCGCCGATACTGGAAAATCAATCTCAGGATCACGGCGATGCTGCTGTTCATCTGGTTTGTCGTGACCTTTGTCGTGAGCTACTACGCGCGCGAACTGAGCTTCAAATTTTTCGGCTGGCCGTTCAGTTTCTGGGTCGGCGCTCAGGGATCGCTTGTCGTCTACGTGATGATCATCGGGTTCTACGCCCGATTCATGGGGCGGCTGGATGTGGAGTACGAACTGGATGAGCGTGACGACTGACCTACAGGACCTCGCTGGCGAAATCCGCCAGCCGTGAGCGCTCGCCGCGCGCGAGCGTGACGTGGCCGCCGTGCGGCCAGCCCTTGAAACGGTCGACCGCATATGTGAGACCTGAAGAGCCTTCGGTCAGGTACGGAGTATCGATCTGCGCCAGATTGCCCATGCAGATGATCTTGGTTCCTGGGCCGGCGCGGGTGATCAGCGTCTTCATCTGTTTGGGCGTCAGGTTCTGCGCCTCGTCGATGATGACGTACTTGTTCAGGAAGGTGCGGCCGCGCATGAAACCCATGCTCTTGATCTTGATGCGGCTGCGGATCAGTTCGTTCGTCGCGGCGCGACCCCATTCGCCCGCGCTGCCGCCGTCGCCCTTGGCCAGAAACTCCAGGTTGTCGTCGACGGCGCCCATCCACGGGCCCATTTTTTCTTCTTCCGTGCCGGGCAGAAAACCGATGTCCTCACCGACGCTGACGGTGGCCCGGGTCATGATGATCTCGGTGTATCGGCGATCGTCCAATACCTGGCTTAGGCCTGTGGCCAGCGCCATCAGTGTCTTGCCGGAACCGGCGGTACCGGTCATGGTGACGAAATCAACTTCCGGGTCCATCAGCAGATTCATTGCGAAATTCTGCTCGCGGTTGCGCGCGGTCACGCCCCAGACGGCACTCTTGAGGTGGTTGTAATCCTTCAAGGTCTTCAGAACCGCGGTCTTGCCCCGGATTTCGGTGACGCGCGCGTACAGGCTGGGCTCGCCGGGCGCTTCGAAATAGACGAACTGGTTGATCAGCAGGCTGGGCACCACGGGCCCGGAGATGCGGTAGAAGGTGTGCAGGCCTTGCTGCCAGCTCTCGACCGTCTTGCCGTGCTTGCTCCAGAAATCTTCCGGCAGCGCGAGCGACCCCGAGTAGAGCAGGTCGCCGTCTTCCAGCGTCTTGTCGTTCTGGTAGTCGTCGGCGGCCAGGCCCAGTGCCCGCGCCTTGACGCGCATGTTGATGTCCTTGGACACCAGCACCACCTCTCTGGGGCTGTGTTGTTTGCGCAGGGCTTCGACGACACCCAGAATCTGGTTGTCGGCCTTGCCCTGTGGCAGACTGGTCGGCAGGCTGTAGTCGAGTGCCTGCGTCTGGAAGAAGAGTTTGCCACCCGCCTCTCGGTGGCCCGTGGTGTCGAGTTTGAGGCCCGCGTCGATATCGGCACCCTGGGCGCCTGCCAGCGCGTCGAGTGTCCGGCTCGCCTGGCGGGCGTTGCGGGCCACCTCGGTCATGCCTTTCTTGTGGCCGTCAAGTTCCTCCAGCACGATCATCGGCAGGAAGATATCGTGCTCCTCGAACCGGAACAGGCACATCGGATCGTGCATCAGCACATTGGTGTCGACGACGAAAAGCTTCGCTGGTCCCCGGCTGCGGGCAATCCGGCCGGCGCTGCTGGCGGACGTTGGCGCGACCGAAACTGCATGTTCAGGTGCTTGCGGCTCGGAAGGCGCGCGGCGGCCGCTGCGCCCCGTTGATTCCGTTTTCTTCGCCGCGCGACCATCGACCGGCGCGGTACGGGCCTGCGGGGCGGCGGATGCCCGCTTGCGCGGAGCCGCTGCGGGCTCTGGCGCGTCGACGGCTTCGTCGGCATGCACGGCCGGGCGCGACGCCCGGGCGGTGGACGGACGAGCCGCGTTGTCATAAGCGGCGACGGAGAGCAGGGCGGCGCGGGTCTGGGGCGGAGGAGGCAGGGGCATGGAATTCAATGACGCTGGTAGGGGCAGGCTGGAAGATTCAGGGCGCCGCGTTGCTGGGCAGCGCGACCCAACAAAAAAGCCGCCTGGATGCCAAGGCGGCTTGATGTCGGAGCGGGGAGTTCAGGCTCGGCTGCATGCGGTCATTATGCATGACCGTTGTGTCCGAAGGACCTCAAAGGCAGGTACATTGCCTCAGGCTGATTTTTTCAGCGCCTTCACAGCCTTGAGAACTTCTTCCACGTGGCCCGGCACCTTCAGGCCGCGCCATTCTTCTTTCAGTGTGCCGTCGGCACCGATCAGGAAGGTGCTGCGCTCGATGCCCTTGACCTTCTTGCCGTACATGATCTTGTTCTTGACCACGCCGAA
>JACSRS010000055.1 GCA_014879655.1 Burkholderiaceae bacterium | reverse complement strand
CCGGTGGTGCTGGGCACGCTGTACCTGTTCACGCTGATCGGGCTGGTGACCAAGCTCATCAGCGACCTGTGTTACGTCTGGGTGGACCCCCGTGTCAAGTTTGACTGACCCACCCGAATCCGCTGCCGGCCGCGCCGCGCCCGCTTCACAGTCACCGGCCCGGCGGGCCTGGCAGCGTTTCAGGCGCAACCGGCTGGGTTACTGGAGCCTGTTGCTGTTTGTCTGCCTGTTCGGCGTGAGTCTGCTGGCCGAGGTGGTCTCCAACGACAAGCCGCTGGTGGCGCGCTACGACGGCCGCTGGTACGCACCGGTTTTCAGCAACGTGCCCGAGACCGAGTTCGGCGGCGACTTCAAGTCGCCCACTGATTACCTGGACCCGTTCATTCAGCAGCAGTTTCGCCAGCCGGGCAGCTTTGCGCTGTATCCGCCCAACCGCTACCACCACAGCACGATCAATTATTTTGCGAAGGAGCCCAATCCGGCGCCGCCTTCAGCCGAAAACTGGCTGGGCACCGATGATCGTGGCCGCGATGTGGCCGCGCGCCTGCTCTACGGCTTTCGCATCTCGGTGCTTTTTGCGCTGGCGCTCACGGCGGTGGGGACGGTGCTGGGCGTGATCACCGGAGCCTTCCAGGGCTTTTTTGGCGGCAAGATCGATCTGGCCTTTCAGCGTTTCATCGAAATCTGGGGCTCGATGCCCGAACTGTACCTGCTGATCATTTTCGCGGCGCTGTTTGATCCGAGCATCGGCCTGTTGCTGGTACTGCTCAGTCTGTTTGGCTGGATGGGGTTGTCGGACTACGTGCGCGCCGAGTTTCTGCGCAACCGGCAACTGGACTATGTGCGGGCTGCCCGGGCCCTAGGTCTGTCGAACTGGCAGATCATCAGGCGCCACGTGCTGCCCAACAGCATGACACCGGTGGTCACCTTCCTGCCGTTTCGCATGAGCGGCGCCATTCTGGCGCTGACCTCGCTCGATTTCCTGGGCCTGGGCGTGCCGCCTGGCACACCGTCGCTGGGTGAGATGCTGGCGCAGGGCAAGAACAATATCGATGCCTGGTGGATTTCGCTGTCGACGTTTGCGGTTCTGGTCATCACGCTGCTGCTGCTGACATTCATGGGTGATGCATTGCGCGACGCGCTCGATCCGCGAAAGGCGTCGTCATGACGGTCAAGGCGCCTTCGCGGCCCGGTTCTGCCGCGAGCGACTCTCCGCTTCTGTCGGTCAGCGGCCTGCGCGTCGAGTTCGACGGCCAGGCGGTGGTTCGCGGCATCGATTTTTCGGTGGCGGCGGGCGAAAAACTGGCGCTGGTCGGTGAGTCCGGTTCGGGCAAGACCGTGACGGCGCTGAGTCTGCTCAGGCTGGTACACAACGCTCGCCTCTCGGGACGGGCGGATTTTGACGGACAGGACCTTCTCGCGCTGGACGAGGGGGCGCTGCGCGACATTCGCGGCAGCGAGATCGCGATGATCTTCCAGGAGCCGATGACGGCGCTGAATCCCTTGTACACCGTGGGCGAGCAGATTGCCGAGGTGCTGGAGCTCAAGCTGGGTCTGCCGCGGCTGCAGGCGGGCGAGCAGGCTGTCAGCCTGCTGGCGCGCACCGGCATTCCCGAACCCGCGCGCAGGGCCCAGGCGTTTCCGCACCAGCTGTCTGGCGGGCAGCGCCAGCGCGCGATGATCGCAATGGCGCTGGCCTGCAAGCCGCGCCTGCTGCTGGCCGACGAACCGACCACGGCGCTGGATGTGACGCTGCGCGGCCAGATCCTTGATCTGCTCGATGAACTGCAACGTGAAACCGGCATGGCCGTGCTGATGATCACGCACGACCTGAATCTGGTCCGGCGTTTTGCCGATCGGGTGGCGGTGATGGAGAACGGTGTCATCGTCGAGCACGGCGCCGTCGCTTCGGTGTTTGCCCATCCGCAGCACGCTTACACGCAGCGGCTGATCGACAGCCGGCCGGTGCGTGATGTCGAGCAGGTGCCGGCAGATACCAGTCAGCCGCCGTTGCTCACGGCCGAGGGGCTGCGGGTGGCTTATCCGGTGCCCCTGGGCGGGGTTCGCGGGTGGTTTCGCAAGGGTGAGTTCGTTGCGGTGCAGGGCGCAAGTTTCAGCGTTGCGCCCGGACAGACGGTGGGCGTGATCGGCGAGTCAGGTTCCGGCAAATCGACACTTGCGCTGGCGACGCTCGGTCTGTTGCCCTTTGCGGGCGAACTGACCGTGGCCGGTGACAGCTGGCATCGCAGTGCCGGCGCCGACAAGGCCATGCGGCGAAGGGTTCAGGTGGTGTTCCAGGACCCATATTCGTCGCTGTCGCCCCGGATGACGGTGGAGGAAATCGTCGGTGAAGGACTGCGGGTGCACGAACCCGCGTTGTCGGCGCAGCAACGGGGCGAACGCGTGCGGCAGGCGCTTGCCGAGGTGGGTCTGACCGATCAGCAGTTTCCCGGCTTGCTGGCGCGCTATCCGCACGAGTTTTCGGGCGGGCAGCGCCAGCGGCTGGCGGTGGCCCGGGCGTTGATCGTCAGTCCTCAGCTGTTGGTGCTGGACGAGCCAACCAGCGCGCTGGACGTGACGATCCAGAAACAGGTGCTGCAACTGCTGCAGGACCTGCAAAGGGAGCGGGGTCTGAGTTATCTGTTGATCACGCACGATGTGGATGTGATTCGGGCCATGGCGCACGAGGTGATGGTGATGAAGGACGGACAGGTGGTTGAAGCCGGGCCGGTCGACCGGGTGCTTGCTGCGCCGCAGCACGCGTACACCCGGGTTCTGGTCAGTGCGGCAGGCTGAAACAGGCCCGGCGGGCGTCCGCGGGGCGGTAGATCATCGCTAAACCCTTGTAAATCAAACCACTTACGGCAATTTTTCCGCTATAATTTGCGCTTCACGACCAAACGGGCGGGTAATCACCGCCCGTTTTTTTTGGTCGATTCCTTTTGAGCCCCGGCTTTTCATTGGACAACAGCGGAGATAAGTGGCCCTGCAGCAAATCGTTGAACAGACCGTGACCGGTCTGGGTTATGACCTGGTGGAGATCGAGCGCTCCGGCGGGGGGCTGCTGCGCATCACCATCGATCACCCGTGGGAGCCCGGTACGGCCGACGACGCCTTTGTGACCGTCGAAGACTGCGAGAAGGTCACCCGGCAGTTGCAATTTGCGCTGGAAGTCGACGGCGTCGAGTACCGCCGGCTGGAAGTTTCGTCGCCGGGCATTGACCGACTGCTGCGCGGGCAGAAAGACATGGAGCGGTTCGCCGGCTCGCTGGTTGACATCGTGCTGAAGGCGCCCGTTGGCAAGGCGCTGGGCGAGGCGTCGGGCGGGCAGATCAGTGCCAGCCGCAAGAAGTTTCGGGGAACGCTGGAGTCGACACTGCATGACGGTGTTGCGGGTTGGCAGATCGTCTGGCGTGACGAGCCGTTGGTCAAGCCCGGACAGCGGGTCAGCAGGAAGAGGGTTGCACCACCGTTGCAGGCGCTTGGTTTCACGCTGGATGAACTGCGCGAAATCCGGCTGGCGCCGGTGGTGGATTTCAAGGGGCGAAGGCCCGGTGACGCGCCTTTGGCGGATTGAACATTGAATTGAGTGGACAGGAGAGTCGTGGCATGAATCGCGAAATGTTGATGTTGGTGGAAGCCATCTCGCGCGAAAAGAACGTCGAGCGTGACGTGGTCTTTGGCGCGGTCGAAGCGGCGCTGGCGCAGGCAACCAAGAAGCTTTACAGCGGTGATGTGGACATCCGCGTCGCGGTCGATCGCGACAGCGGCAGCTACGAAACTTTCCGCCGGTGGCTGGTGGTGCCTGACGACGCAGGCCTGCAGAATCCGGATGCCGAAGAAATGCTGATGGACGCCCGCGAACGCATCGCCGATGTGGAAGAGGGGGAGTACATCGAAGAAGCGGTCGAGTCCGTTCCCATCGGGCGGATCGGCGCAATGGCGGCCAAGCAGGTGATCCTGCAAAAGATCCGGGATGCCGAGCGCGAGATGCTGCTCAACGATTTCATGAGCCGGGGCGACAAGATTTTCGTCGGCACCGTCAAGCGCATGGACAAGGGTGACATCATCGTCGAGTCGGGTCGCGTCGAAGGCCGGTTGCGCCGCAGTGAGATGATCCCGAAAGAAAACCTGCGCAGCGGCGACCGCGTGCGGGCCATGATCATGGAGGTGGATCTCACGTTGCGCGGTGCACCCATCATCCTGTCGCGTTCCGCGCCCGAGTTCATGATGGAGCTGTTCCGCCAGGAGGTGCCGGAAATCGAGCAGGGCCTGCTGGAGATCAAGTCCTGTGCTCGCGACCCGGGTTCGCGCGCCAAAATTGCGGTGCTGTCCCACGACAAGCGGGTCGACCCCATCGGTACCTGTGTCGGCGTGCGTGGTACCCGCGTGAATGCGGTGACCAACGAACTGGCCGGTGAGCGCGTCGACATCGTTCTGTGGAGCGAGGACCCCGCGCAGTTCGTCATTGGCGCGCTTGCGCCCGCCAACGTCACGTCGATCGTGGTCGACGAGGAGCGCCATGCAATGGACGTGGTGGTGGACGAGGAAAACCTTGCCATCGCCATCGGCCGTGGCGGCCAGAACGTGCGCCTGGCCTCAGAGCTGACCGGCTGGAAGATCAACATCATGGACGCCGCCGAATCGGCCCAGAAACATGCGGAAGAGTCGGACTCGATTCACAAGCTGTTCATGGAAAAGCTCGATGTCGACCAGGAAATCGCCGATATCCTGTTTGCCGAAGGCTTCACCAGTCTCGAAGAAATCGCCTACGTGCCGATCCAGGAGATGCTGGAGATCGAGGCTTTTGACGAAGACACGGTCAATGAGCTGCGCGCCCGCGCCAAAGACGTGCTGCTGACGATGGAAATCGCCCGCGAAGAGAGTGTCGAAGAGGTTTCGCAGGACCTGCGCGATCTCGAAGGGCTGACGCCCGAGATCATTGCGAAGCTCGCCGAATCCGGTGTGCAAAGTCGCGATGACCTGGCCGACCTGGCCGTCGACGAACTCACCGAAATTACCGGCCAGTCCGAGGACGAGGCCAAGGCACTGATCATGAAGGCGCGCGAACATTGGTTCGCTGGCCAACAGTCATGATCACGGAGGCAAGAACCCTATATGTCCAGTACCACCGTAGCCGAGTTCGCGAACGAACTCAAGAAATCGACTGACACCCTGCTGGAGCAGCTCAAGTCTGCCGGCGTGGCCAAACGCTCAGTGTCTGACGCGCTGACCGACACCGACAAGCAGCAACTGCTCAACTACCTGCAGACCAGCCACGGCACAGCAACGCAGGAGCGCAAGAAGATCACGCTGGTCAAGAAGTCGACCAGCGAGATCAAGCAGGCGGATGCGACCGGCCGGGCCCGCACCATTCAGGTGGAAGTGCGCAAGAAGCGGACGTTCATCAAGCGTGATGACGAAGTCGCGCCGACGCCTGCACCGGTTGCAGCCGCCGCTGAAACCAAGGCCGAACCGGCGCCGCTGATTGACGACGCCGAGATGGCGCGTCGTGAAGAAGAGGCGCGTCGGCAGGCCGAGTTCATTCGCCGCCAGGAAGAGGAACTCGCCGAGAAGCGCCGTTTGCGCCTGGAGCAGGAGGCGCGGGATCGCGAACTGGCCGAGAAGGCTGAGCAGACCGACGTTGCTCCCTCTGCGCCGGAACCCGTGGAAACCGTCGCCGAAACCGGCAAGCCGGATGAGCCCGCTGTGCCCGCTGAAACCGCTGACCAGCCGGCCGAAACAGCCGCTGAAGGCAAAGCAAGAGAAAAGAAGCGTGTGCAGGAGGCGGCGAAGGTGCAAGCCGAGGCTGCCGCCGCTGCCAGTGCAGCCGAAGATGCCGAGCGTGCCCGCGATCTGGACGAACGCCGGCGCAAGGCGCTCGCCGAGGCCGAAGCGATTCGCGCCATGATGAATGCGCCCAAGCGCGTCCTGGTCGCCAAGAAGCCGGAAGAGCCGAAGCCGGCGATCAAGGGCACCCTGCACAAGCCGGCTGGCGCCCCAGCCACCGGAGCTCGCCCTGCAGCCGCAGGTGCGCCTGCGCCCGGACCGGCAGGCGGCGTCAACAAGGAAGTAAAGTCTGCAAAGCTCTCGTCGAGCTGGGCCGGTGATCCGGCCAAGAAGAAGGGCATTCCGACGCGGGGCGACAGCAGCGGCGGTGTCGGTCGCAACAACTGGCGCAGCGGTCCCAGAGGGCGGCGCGGCAACGAGCGCGATCGCAACGACTTCCATGTTGCAGCGGCGCCCGCCGAGATGCGTTCGATCGAGGTGCACGTGCCGGAGACGATCACGGTCGCCGAACTCGCCCACAAGATGGCGATCAAGGCCTCCGAGGTGATCAAGCAGTTGATGAAGCTGGGCCAGATGGCCACCATGAACCAGCCGCTCGATCAGGACACCGCGATGATCGTGGTCGAGGAACTGGGTCACAAGGCGCTGGTCGCCGCGCTGGACGATCCCGAGGCGTTTACCGACGAGGAAGTGTCCCAGCAGCATGCGGAGTCGCTGCCGCGCGCGCCGGTCGTGACTGTCATGGGCCACGTGGACCATGGCAAGACCTCATTGCTCGACTACATCCGGACTTCCAAGGTTGCAGCCGGCGAAGCCGGCGGCATCACGCAGCACATCGGTGCCTACCACGTGGAAACGCCGCGCGGCATGGTGTCCTTTCTGGACACGCCCGGTCACGAGGCATTTACCGCGATGCGGGCGCGGGGCGCCAAGGCCACCGACATCGTGATTCTGGTGGTGGCAGCCGACGACGGCGTCATGCCGCAGACGAAGGAGGCCATCAAGCACGCGAAGGCAGCCGGGGTGCCGATCGTTGTCGCGGTGAACAAGATCGACAAGCAGGGCGCGAATCCGGAGCGTGTGAAACAGGAGCTGATTTCCGAAGAAGTCGTGCCGGAAGAGTTTGGCGGATCTTCGCCGTTCGTTCAGGTTTCTGCCAAGACCGGGCAGGGCATCGACGAACTGCTGGAACAGGTGCTGTTGCAGGCTGAAGTGCTGGAGCTGAAGGCGCCTGTCGACGCCATGGCCAAAGGCCTTGTCATTGAAGCACGTCTGGACAAAGGCCGCGGCCCGGTGGCCACGGTGCTGGTGCAGTCGGGCACGCTCAAGACTGGTGACGTGGTGCTGGCCGGCCAGACCTATGGCCGTGTGCGAGCGATGCTGGACGAAAACGGCAAGCCGATCAAGGACGCAGGACCCTCCATTCCCGTGGAGATCCAGGGTCTGACGGAGGTGCCGCAGGCGGGTGATGACTTCATGGTGATGACCGACGAGCGTCGCGCCCGTGAAATCGCCACCTATCGCGCCGGCAAGTTCCGCAATACCAAGCTTGCCAGGCAGCAGGCCTCCAAGCTGGAGAACATGTTTTCGGACCTGTCGGCCGGCGAAGTCAAGACCTTGCCGATCATCGTCAAGGCCGACGTGCAGGGTTCGCAGGAAGCCTTGTCGCAGTCCCTGCTCAAGCTGTCGACCGACGAGGTCAAGGTTCAGCTGGTGTACGCTGCTGTCGGTGGCATCAGCGAATCGGACGTCAACCTCGCCATCGCGTCAAAAGCGCTGATCATCGGTTTCAATACGCGAGCCGACGCCGGCGCGCGCAAGCTGGCCGAGAGCAACGGTGTCGAGTTGCGTTACTACAGCATCATTTACGACGCCGTGGACGAGCTCAAGGTTGCGATGTCGGGCATGCTGGCACCGGACCGCCGCGAGGAGGTCATCGGCACGGCCGAAATTCGCACCGTTTTTGTCGCATCCAAGATTGGCACTGTTGCAGGTTGCATGGTTACCTCGGGCATGGTCAACCGCAGTGCCCACTTCAGGCTGCTGCGCAACAACGTCGTGGTCTATACCGGCGAGCTCGAATCGCTCAAGCGGGTCAAGGACGACGTGCGAGAGGTCAAGGAAGGCTTCGAATGCGGTATCAAGCTGAAGAACTACAACGACATCTCGGTCGGGGACCAGCTCGAGTTCTTTGAAATCAAGGAAATCGCGCGCACGCTGTGAGGCGCGCGGTTGACGAGTTATCGGCATGGCGGCAAAGAAGTCCACCACACCCAATCGGGGCTACCGAGTGGCTGACCAGATCCAGCGTGATCTGGCCGACCTGATCGCCCGCGAACTGAAAGATCCCCGGGTGGGCATGGTGACCATACAGGCCGTCGAAGTGACGCCGGACTACGCGCATGCCAAGGTCTTCTTCAGCACGTTGGCAGGTGATCCCGTCGAAAGTGCTGCGGGCCTGAACGCGGCCGCGGGCTTCCTGCGAAGCGGGCTGTTCAAGCGGCTGCACATTCATACCGTGCCGACACTGCATTTCGTCTACGACCGCACGCCGGAGCGTGCCGCTGACATGAATGCGCTGATTGCGCGTGCCGTGTCCTCGCGCGCCAAAGAGGACTGATCATGAATCGGCCGGGCACGAGGGTGCAGCGGCGCCCTGTGCACGGGGTGTTGTTGCTGGACAAACCGCTGGGGCTCTCCAGCAACCAGGCGCTTCAGAAAGCCAAATGGCTGCTGCGTGCTGAAAAGGCAGGCCACACCGGCACGCTCGACCCGTTGGCAACGGGCGTATTGCCGTTGTGCTTCGGTGCCGCGACCAAGTTCAGCCAGATCCACCTGGACGCCAACAAGACCTACGAAGCCGGTGTCAGGTTCGGCATCCGGACCACCACGGGTGACGTTGAAGGCGACGTGCTGCAGCACAGGGACGTCGTTCATACCGCCGGGCAGATTGACCTTGTTCTGCGGGCGTTCACCGGCCGCATCCGGCAGATTCCGCCGATGCACAGCGCCCTGAAGAAAGACGGCAAGGCCTTGTACGAATATGCCAGGGCCGGTATCGAGGTGGACCGGGAAGCCCGGGAAATCGAGATTTTTGAACTGAATTGGCTGCCAGCCAGCGTCGAATCGACTGTTGGTGCTATCAAGTTGAATGTAAAATGCAGCAAGGGTACGTACATCCGGACGCTGGCCGAAGACATCGGCGAGGCGCTGGGATGTGGCGCGCATCTGGGCTCGCTGCGGCGCACGCAGACTGGCCCTTTCAACGTCGCGCAGTGCCTGACCCTCGAGCAACTTGAGGCTTTTTCAGAAATTGAACGTGAGCAGGCGTTGTTGCCGGTCGACGCGTTGTTGACGGGCTTGCGCCAGGTCACGTTGCAGCCGGAGGACGCCGCCCGTTTTCTCGGCGGTCTGCCGCGGCGCGGCGACTGGCCCGATGCGGACCAGGTTGCTGTCTTTGCAGCGCCCCATCACCTTCTGCTGGGCAGCGCCCGGATTCAGGAGGGTCAATTGCTTCCGGTGCGGCTGCTGAGCCAGGCCGAAGTCCAACAGATTCAGCAAAGTTCGCCGCCGATCGAGTGCGCGGCATAAAGGAAAGTCCATGACCCATCAGATTCGCAATATCGCCATCATCGCCCACGTCGACCATGGCAAGACCACCATGGTCGACCAGCTGCTGCGGCAGTCCGGCACCTTCGCCGAGCATGAAAAGGTGGTTGACACCGTGATGGACAACAACGCCATCGAAAAGGAGCGTGGCATCACGATCCTGGCGAAGAACTGCGCGGTGACCTGGAAGGGCACCCACATCAACATCGTCGACACCCCCGGCCACGCCGACTTTGGCGGCGAGGTTGAGCGTGCGCTGTCGATGGTGGACGGCGTCCTGCTGCTGATCGACGCACAGGAAGGCCCGATGCCGCAGACGCGCTTCGTGACCAAGAAGGCGCTGGCGCTGGGACTCAAGCCCATCCTGGTGGTGAACAAGGTGGACAAGCCGGGCGCCCGGCCGGATTACGTGGTCAACGCGGCTTTCGACCTCTTCGACAAGCTCGGCGCGACCGACGAGCAGCTGGATTTCCCGGTGGTCTACGCTTCGGGTATCAACGGCTGGTCCTCACTGGAAGAGGGCGGGCAGGGCGAGCAATGGGGTCCTGACATGTCGGCCCTGTTCGACACCATCCTGCAGCATGTGCCGTCGCAGAAGGGCGACCCGGATGCGCCGCTTCAGTTGCAAATCTCCGCGCTGGATTTCTCAACTTTCGTCGGCCGCATCGGGGTGGGTCGCATCAGCGCCGGCACCATCCGACCGATGACGGACGTGCTGGTGATGGAGGGTCCCGATGGCAAGACCGTCAAGGGACGGGTCAACCAGGTGCTGACATTCCAGGGACTCGAGCGCGTGCAGGCCAAGGAAGCCGGTCCGGGCGAAATCGTACTGATCAACGGCATCGACGAGATCGGCATCGGCGTGACGATCACCGATCCGCTCAAGCCCGCACCGTTGCCCATGCTCAAGGTGGATGAGCCGACACTGACCATGAACTTCTGCGTCAACACGAGTCCGCTTGCCGGGCGCGAGGGCAAGTACGTCACCAGCCGCCAGATCTGGGACCGTCTGCAGAAAGAACTGCAGCACAACGTTGCCCTGCGGGTGCGGGAAACCGACGAAGAAGGCATTTTCGAAGTGATGGGTCGCGGTGAACTGCACCTGACCATCCTGCTGGAAAACATGCGTCGCGAAGGCTATGAACTGGCGGTTTCAAAACCGCGCGTGGTTTTCCGTGACATCGACGGCGTGCGTCACGAGCCCATCGAACTTGTGACCGCTGACATCGAAGAGCAGCACCAGGGCGGCGTGATGCAGGCGCTGGGCGAGCGCAAGGGCGAACTGGTGAACATGGAGCCGGACGGCCGGGGTCGGGTTCGGCTGGAGTACCGCATTCCGGCGCGCGGCCTCATCGGTTTCACCAACGAGTTCCTGAACCTGACACGCGGTAGCGGTCTGATCTCCAACATTTTCGACAGTTACGAGCCGCACAAGGGTGACATCGGCGGCCGCAAGAACGGCGTGCTGATCTCCATGGACGCGGGCGAGATCTTTACCTATGCCCTGGGCAAGCTCGATGACCGCGGTCGCATGTTCGTCAAGGCCAACGACCCGGTGTATGAAGGCATGATCGTCGGCATCCACAACCGTGACAACGACCTGGTGGTGAACGCCACCCGGACCAAGCAGTTGACCAACTTCCGTGTCAGCGGAAAGGAAGATGCGATCAAGATCACGCCGCCGATCGAATGCAACCTGGAGTACGGGGTGGAATTCATCGAGGAAGACGAACTGGTTGAGATCACGCCCAAGTCCATCCGCCTGCGCAAGCGTTTCCTGAAAGAACACGAGCGCAAGCGCGCAAGCCGCTGAGGCATTTGATTCCGCGGCGGGCGATTTCATGACCTTGCGTCACGGCCAGGCCGTGTGGTTGATGGTATTGGTCACGCTGATGTGGTCCATCGCAGGCGTGGTGACGCGGCAGCTGTCGCAGGCCCAGAGCTTCGAAGTCACCTTCTGGCGCAGCTTCTTCACGGTGATCGCACTGCTGGTGATCCTTCCGCTGTGGCAGGGGATTGGTGTCTTCCGCCGTATCGAATGGCGACGGGCGTCATTCTGGTTGTCAGGCGTCTGCTGGAGCGTGATGTTCACTGCCTTCATGCTGGCGCTGACGCTGACCACGGTGGCCAACGTGCTGGTCACGCTGGCCGCCGGTCCGCTGCTCACGGCTCTGGTCGCGCGCGTCTTCATCGGGCACCGTCTGCCCGTGCGGACTTGGGCAGCTATCTTGGTGGCAGGGGTCGGCATCGCCTGGATGTACGGGCGCCAGTTGTTCAGCGCCGGCGACCATGCGTCGCTGTTGGTGGGGTCGCTGGTCGCCATCTGTGTCCCGATTGCCGGAGCGATCAACTGGACCGTGGTGCAGCGCAGTCAGGCGCTGGGCACGAAAATCGATCTGGTGCCGGCCATCTTGCTGGGGGCCGTGATTTCGAGCGTTGTCACGCTGCCGCTGTCTTTTCCGTTGGTGGCAACACCCGGTGACGTTGGCTGGCTGGCACTGCTGGGGCTGGTTCAGCTGGCCATTCCCTGTGTGCTGTCGGTGGTCTGCGCCAAGGTCTTGAAAGCACCGGAAGTCTCGTTGCTGGCCCTGCTGGAGGTGATTTTTGGCATCCTCTGGGCGTGGCTGGGCGCAGGGGAGGTGCCCGGTCGCCCCGTCCTGATCGGCGGCGCTCTGGTGGTGGGGGCACTCGCCGCCAATGAACTGCTGGGCTGGCGTGAACGCTCGAGCGCGCCGCGCATCCAGACGCTCAATTCAGACGGCACCGGCCCGAACGATTGAAGGGCCGGGCCGCCAGATGTGGCCATCCCGTGGCTACCGGTGGCGCGCCTTCATCGCGCGTTCGACTTCGCGCTTGCCTTCGCGATCTTTGATGGTGTCCCTTTTGTCATGTTCGGCCTTGCCCTTTGCAAGACCGATCTCACACTTGACCCGGCCGTTTTTCCAGTGCAGATTCAAGGGAACCAGCGTGTAGCCTTTCTGTTCGACCTTGCCGGTCAGCCGCTTGATCTCGGCCTTGTGCAGAAGCAGCTTCTTGGTACGAACCGCATCAGGGCTGATGTGGCTGGAAGCGGTACGCAGCGGGTTGATCTGGCAGCCGATGACGAACAGTTCGCCGTCACGCACCACCACGTAGCCGTCGGTCAGCTGCACTTTCCCTTCCCGCAGCGCCTTGACTTCCCAGCCTTCGAGCACCATGCCGGCTTCAAACCGTTCTTCAATGAAATAGTTGAAGACGGCTTTCTTGTTGTCGGCAATGCGGGAGCTGGTATCGGATTTCTTGGTGGCCATGGGGTGATGTGAGGCGCTGACGGCCCGAAAACAAGGTCGGTGAAAAAGATCGGGATGGCGCCTTTTGCGGCCACCGGCAAGTCGGGCCCGGATTCGCGCGCATCGAATCGTCCGGTTGCGGCTGATGCGAGACGCACAAACTTAGAATGTCAGCCGAGCGAGCCATTCTATGAAAAACGTCAGCAAATCCGTTCTGATCTGGTACAGCCCCGAAGAAATGTTTGCGCTCGTCACCGACGTTGCGCGCTATCCGGAGTTTTTGCCATGGTGTGACCATGGTCACGTCGTCGAGACGGATGAGTCCGGCATGATTGCTGAAGTCGGCATTTCCTTCGGCGGGGTGCGCCAGACCTTTGTGACACGCAACGATCATGAGCCGGGGCGGCGCGTGGGCATGCGCCTGCTTCGCGGGCCGTTTTCGAGGCTTGATGGTGGTTGGCAGTTTGTACCGTTGGGCGACGGCGCCCAGCGTGCCTGCCGGGTCGAACTCAAACTGCAATACGGCTTTGAAAACCGGGCATTGGCGGCCGTTGTGGGGCCGGTGTTTGACAAGATCGCAGCCAGCCTGGTCGATGCCTTTGTCAAGCGGGCCGAGCAAGTGTACGGTTAACGCATGACGTTCAGAGCCACTGTGGTCTATTCGCCCGGCCCCCGCCAGGTGCGGGAATATGCCGTCACGCTGCAGCAAGGGGCGACATTGCGCGATGCGGTTGCCGAGTGCGGCTTGCTCGACGAGTTTGCGCAACTGGATCTGAAGCAGCACGTGGTCGGTATATGGGGCCGCAAGGCCACGCCCGGGCAGCGGTTGCGAGCGGACGACCGGGTCGAAATTTACCGGCCGCTGCTGGTCGATCCGAAGGTGGCGCGGCGCGAACGTTTCACCCGGCAAGGCGCTCGCGGCACCGGTCTGTTTGCCAAACGACGGGCGGGCGCCAAGGCCGGCTACTGAATCGTCAGGCCGGCAGGGTCATACGATGGCCGCTCCGGCACCGGCAGCTACTTGCACTCGGTCTGGATGACATCATCAAGGCGCTTGGCCTCGCTGGCGCGGGTCGCATCGTCCAGGATTTCGCGTTCGCCTTTGCTGTTGGTGCGGGCAATACGGGCGCCTGAGTCAAAAGCCGCCTTGGCCTGCTGGGCCCGTCGGCAATTTTCGGCCCGGGTCTTCTGGAATTTCTCTTCTTCCGCCTTGGCCTTGGCGGCTTCGGCCTGCTCGGCCTGCTTTTTCTTTTCTTCGAGTTCCTTGTCTTTGCCCGAAACCTTGGGCGCCGGCGGTGTATCCGTTGCTGACGAGCCGGCCACGGTAGAAGCTGGATTGGCAGCGCGGACGACCGGAGTGGCGCCGGGTTGCTTCAGAATGCTTTTTTCCGGAATGTCAGCCGGAGGCGGGCGGTCGCTGTACACCTTGCGCCCGTCCTTGTCGACCCATTGCCATTGCGCGACAGCGATCAGGGTTACGGCCCACAGGGCCAAAAACAGGATGGCGCTTTTCGGTTTCATGGGCGCAGTGTAGCGCCGCCGGGCAGACAGAAACAGGGATTTTGGTTACACCTCGTGACAGGGGCGCGGGAGGCCAGCCGTTTGCGTACCGGGGCGCGCAAGCTGTCTTGGCTGCAAGCGGCCACGGCTACAATCGTTCTTTTGGAGCTTTCAGATGCGCCTGCTAGGAAAAGCGCTCACCTTCGACGATGTGTTGCTGGTGCCGGCGTTCTCCGAGGTCCTGCCCAAGGACACCTCACTTTCCACCCGATTCACCCGCAATATCGAACTGAATCTGCCGCTGGTTTCAGCGGCCATGGATACCGTCACCGAGGCGCGGCTGGCGATTGCCATTGCCCAGGAGGGTGGCATCGGCATCGTTCACAAGAACCTCACCGCGCAGGAACAGGCGGCACAGGTCGCCAAGGTCAAGCGCTACGAGAGTGGCTTGCTTCGCGACCCTGTCGTGATCACGCCTTCCACGTCCGTGCGGGAAGTGATGGCCTTGTCCGATCAGCTGGGGGTTTCGGGTTTTCCGGTCTGTGATGGTGGCAAGGTGGTCGGCATCGTGACCGGCCGGGACTTGCGTTTTGAAACCCGCTACGACCAGCCGGTCAGCGAAATCATGACGCCGCGCGAGCGTCTGGTCACGGTGCCCGACGGCACCACACCCGAAGAAGCCAAAGCCCTGCTCAATCGCCACAAGCTGGAGCGCCTGCTGGTGGTCAATGACGCTTTCGAATTGAAGGGACTGATCACCGTCAAGGACATTACCAAGCAGCTCAACTTTCCGAACGCCGCACGGGATTCAACCGGTCGCCTGCGGGTGGGCGCGGCGGTCGGCGTCGGCGAGGGCACCGAAGAGCGGGTTGCCGCGCTGGTCAAGGCCGGTGTGGATGCCATCGTTGTCGACACCGCGCACGGGCACAGCAAGGGCGTGATCGAGCGGGTGCGATGGGTCAAGCGCAATTACCCGCAGATCGAAGTGATCGGCGGCAACATCGCGACCGGCGCCGCTGCGCGGGCGCTGGTTGACGCGGGCGCAGACGCAGTGAAGGTGGGAATCGGTCCGGGCTCGATCTGCACCACACGCATCGTCGCCGGCGTCGGCGTGCCGCAGATCATGGCCATCGACAATGTTGCTACAGCTCTCAAGGGCAGCGGTGTGCCGCTGATCGCTGACGGCGGCGTTCGCTACAGCGGTGATATTGCAAAGGCCATCGCGGCTGGTGCCGGCACGGTCATGATGGGCGGCATGTTTGCTGGCACCGAAGAGGCGCCTGGCGAAATCGTGCTCTACCAGGGCCGCAGCTACAAGAGCTACCGCGGCATGGGCAGCATCGGCGCCATGCAGCAGGGCAGTGCAGACCGTTATTTCCAGGAATCGAGCACGGGCAACCCTAACGCCGACAAGCTGGTGCCGGAAGGCATCGAGGGCCGGGTGCCCTACAAGGGTTCGGTTGTGGCCATCATCTACCAGATGGCCGGTGGTCTGCGGGCCAGCATGGGCTATTGCGGCTGCGCCACCATCGTCGACATGCACGAGCGGGCCGAGTTTGTCGAGATCACGTCGGCAGGCATCCGCGAAAGCCATGTGCACGACGTGCAGATCACCAAGGAAGCGCCCAACTACCGGGCCGACTGAAGCCCCACTCTCAGAACGGGCCGCCGCTGGCGGCCCTTGCCTTTCAAACGCGGACCGCCATGCAGCACTCCAAGATCCTCATCCTCGACTTCGGTTCTCAGGTTACCCAGCTCATCGCTCGGCGGGTGCGCGAGGCCCACGTGTACTGTGAGGTGCATCCCTGCGACGTGTCCGACGACTGGGTGCGCGAACACGCGGCCGATGGCTCGCTCAAGGGCGTCATTCTCTCCGGCAGTCACGCCAGCGCCTACGAAGAAACAACCGATCGCGCACCGCAGGCTGTGTTTGAGCTGGGCGTGCCGGTGCTCGGCATCTGCTACGGCATGCAGACCATGGCCCAGCAGCTCGGCGGCAAGGTCGAAAGTGGTCACCAGCGGGAGTTCGGCTACGCGGAAGTGCGGGCGCGCGGGCACACCGCGCTGCTGAAAGACATTGCCGATTTCCACACGCCCGAAGGCCACGGCATGCTGAAGGTCTGGATGAGTCATGGCGACAAGGTCACCGAACTGCCCGCCGGCTTCAAGCTGATGGCAAGTACGCCCAGCTGCCCGATTGCCGGCATGGCGGATGAGTCGCGCCATTTCTACGCGGTGCAGTTTCACCCGGAGGTCACGCACACCGTGCAGGGGCGCGCGATGCTTGAGCGTTTCGTGCTCGAAATCTGTGCGGCGCGCCCGGACTGGGTCATGCGCGACCACATTGCCGAAGCGGTGGAAGCCATTCGCCAGCAGGTCGGCGATGAAGAGGTGATTCTGGGCCTGTCCGGCGGGGTCGATTCATCGGTGGCCGCAGCGCTGATTCATCGCGCCATCGGCGACCAGTTGACCTGTGTGTTCGTCGACCACGGCCTGCTGCGGCTGAACGAAGGCGACATGGTGATGGACATGTTCGTCGGCAAGTTGCACGCCAAGGTGATTCGCGTCGACGCCGCAGAACAGTTTCTGGGGCATCTGGCGGGCGTCGACGATCCGGAACGCAAACGCAAGATCATCGGCCGCGAGTTTGTCGAAGTGTTCAAGGCAGAGGCCGCCAAACTGATCGCCAGTGGTGCATCGACGAACGGCGCCAAGTGGCTGGCGCAGGGAACGATTTACCCGGATGTAATCGAGAGCGGTGGCGCCCGGAGCAAGAAGGCGACCACCATCAAGAGCCATCACAACGTCGGCGGCCTGCCCGAGCAGCTTGGCCTGAAACTGCTGGAGCCCTTGCGGGACCTGTTCAAGGACGAGGTGCGGGAACTCGGCGTGGCGCTGGGGCTGCCGCACGACATGGTCTATCGCCACCCATTCCCCGGTCCGGGCCTGGGTGTGCGCATTCTGGGCGAAGTGAAGAAGGAATACGCCGACCTGTTGCGCCGGGCAGATGCGATCTTCATCGAGGAACTGCGCTCCACCATTGAGCCCCATTCGGGCAAAAGCTGGTACGACCTGACCAGTCAGGCATTCACGGTTTTCCTGCCGGTCAAGAGTGTCGGCGTGATGGGCGACGGCCGCACTTACGACTACGTGGTCGCGCTGCGCGCGGTGCAGACCAGCGACTTCATGACGGCTGACTGGGCAGAATTGCCCTACGCGCTGCTCAAACGCGTCTCCAGCCGCATCATCAACGAAGTTCAGGGCATCAACCGCGTGACCTACGATGTCTCCAGCAAGCCGCCAGCGACCATCGAGTGGGAGTGAATTGACGTCCTTCAGGGACTATCGCCAACTATCGAAAAACTGACGTAACGTGTTGATTTATAAAGAAATACGTCACAGCAACTATCGGTAGCTATCGCCGGCCAGCAAAACAGGTTGGCGGTAGAACTGACGGTAAGAACTGGAGGTCGGATTAAGACCCTCCCGTTTACTATTGAGACCAAACCGGTCTTTGACGGTAAATGTCTCCTCTGGAAAGCTTGTTTCATGCGGCTTTCCAGGCATCAGCAGGTCTCCTGACCCCTGACGGTAAAAGCCGTCAAGAACAGGAGGAAAACCTCGATGCTTACCGACACCGCACTACGCAATTTCAAGCCTAAGTCATTGACTTATAAGGTTTCCGACCGAGACGGCATGTACGTGACGGTATCGCCCGCCGGTACCGTCACCTTCCGCTACGATTACCGTCTCAACGGCCGACGGGAAACGCTGACCATCGGCCGCTACGGGCCGGCCGGCATATCGCTGGCGTTGGCCCGTGAAAAGCTACTCGACGCCAAGAAGGCCGTCGCCGAGGGCAAGTCCCCGGCGCATGAGAAGCAGCGCGAGAAGCGTCGGCTGACTGCAGCCAAGAACTTCGGCGACATGACCGTTCGATGGCTTGCCGACGCCAAGATGGCCGACAGCACACGAGCGATGCGCAAAAGCATCGTTGATCGGGACATCCTGCCGGCGTTCAAGAACCGGCGACTCAACGAAATCAGCTCAGACGACCTGCGCGCCTTGTGCAACAAGGTGAAGGCCCGCGGCGCGCCCGCCACAGCGGTTCACGTTCGCGACATCGTGAAGCAGGTCTATGCCTTCGCCATCCTGCACGGCGAGAAGGTGGACAACCCGGCGGACGGCGTGGGCGCAGCTTCGATCGCGACCTTCGTGCCCAAGGACCGGGCGCTCTCACCGATGGAGATCCGCCTGATGAATCGGCAGATGGAATCGGTGGCCACGTATCCGACCATTCGCCTGGCGCTGCGCATGATTCTGCTGACGCTGGTACGAAAGAGCGAACTGATTGAGGCGACATGGGCAGAGGTTGATTTCGAGAATGCGACCTGGACGATTCCGAAGGCACGGATGAAAGGCCGCAATCCGCACGTCGTTTATCTGTCGCGCCAGGCCATGGACATCTTCGTTGCGCTCCATACCTGCGCGGCGGGGTCGAGGTTCGTCCTGCCGTCGCGTTACGACGCGGACCGTTGCATGTCGAAGGCGACGCTCAACAGGGTGACCCAGATCGTGTCCGAACGGGCCAAGGCCGCAGGCCTGCCGCTGGAGCCATTCACCGTGCACGACCTGCGTCGCACGGGTTCGACGCTGCTCAACGAGGTCGGCTTCAACGGGGACTGGATCGAGAAGTGCCTCGCCCATGAAGACGGCCGTTCCTCGCGCTCGGTCTACAACAAGGCCGAATACGCCGAGCCGCGGCGCCACATGCTGCAGGAGTGGGCCAACATGGTCGATGCTTGGGTTGAGGGCGGGAGCTACGCGCCCACGCTGCTGCCGAGCAACACGGTCGTGCCGGCGCTGAGTGCAGCGGTCTGAGTCATTCTGTAACAGGTTGTCAGTTGACAACCTGTTAATTCATCCCCATACTGGAGACCATGAATGACTCGTCCCTCACACCCGAAGAAGGAAGTCGAAGCGGCGCTCAAGCACGCGGAAGCGCAGGGTTGGCGCATCACGGTTGGCGGCAGTCATGCCTGGGGCAGGATTTACTGTCCCTACAACGACGATGAGTGCCGCTGCGGCGAGTTCTGCATAACCAGCGTGTGGAGTACGCCGAAGAACCCTGATAACCACGCCCGAGCGCTGCGGCGCGTCGTGGATAACTGCACGACTCACAAGCAACGAAACGAAGCTGACTCTTCGTCCGAGGACTGACCCATGGAATACACCTTCACCTTGAAGTACCAGCTTGCGGAGCATGACAGTGATCCGGATACGCTGGTCGAGCGTCTGGGTGATGCTGGCTGCGATGATGCCTTGGTGGGTATCGGACAGCCGGGTCGTCTAGCGCTGGAGTTCACTCGCGAAGCCGAGAACGCACAGGCGGCCGTGCGCAGTGCGCTGGCACATGTGAAGCGTGCCGTCCCTTCGGCGAAGTTGGTGGAGGCGGTACCGGATTTCGTCGGTCTGACTGATGTGGCTGAACTGGTAGGTGTGTCGCGTCAGGCGATGCGCAAACTGATGCTCTCTCACGCAACTACTTTTCCCGCACCAGTGCATGAGGGCAGCGCCTCGATCTGGCACCTTGCCGAAGTGCTGGGTTGGTTGGAAGAGAAGGGCGGTTATGCCCTTGAGCGAAAGATGCTGGAAACCGCACGTGCGGCCCTGGAGGTCAATCTGGCCAGGGAAGTCGGCCGTTTGCCTGTTGCCGCTGCGCGCGAGCTGCGGGTGTTGGTTGCGTGACCGCGTCGGCTACCGAGCCGATTCATTGCGCACCGGGCGGCTTTTGCGCTGCCTGACATCAGGCCCTGTTGACTTGGCGGCATCGCCGGAACGAGAGGCTTGTTTGCGCTCGTCAACCCAGGCTTCGACCTCTTCCAGATCCCACACGACGCAGCGCGCGGTCAGAGCGAATCGACGTGGGAATTCGCCGCGCTGCTCCATCGCGTAGATCGTTGTCTCTGCCAGGGGAACGATCTGGTGGAGTTCCTGGCGGCGGATGGTTCGACGGAAAGGCAAAGGAAACCTTGCAGGAAACTGGGGCAGGTTTTCATAACCATCCGTGCCGGGATGCGGTGCGTGCGCCTGCGGCGGCTCCCCGTGTTCAGTGAAGTGGTCCATGTGAGCGCGCATCGATGACTCCCAGTAGCTCTCTGTGCATATGGAGTCATGGTGACTATCGGCAGCAATTGGCACAACTCGCTGGGGCGAAGCGGGGAGGGCATCAGGCAATCTAGACATTACGGAGGGGTGGTATCTCGTTCTGCCCGTTTCTGTTGAATATGGGATTGAGATCGAAATCCCCGATCACGTCCTATGAACGCTTCGAGCATGTGCGGGATCAGCGTAACCGCATCCACGGCCTCGCCATACGTCTGTGCGTGCAGCGAGGCGTAGCGGTCGAGGTCGGCCTTCAGGCTGGCCGGGCAGGCGAAGGTCAGTTTGATGCTTTCGGTCTTGGGTAAGGGCCCGAGTCGCAGCTTCTTGGTCGTGCTCATTGCGGAGCTCCTCGATTGAAGAGTAGCGGATGGTAGGGCCGCAGCACCAGATCGCGGTTAACGATAATCCGCACCGGCAACCCCAGCCGCGCCGTCAGCGTCGGCTGGATGTTCATGTTGCGCCGGCTCATCTCCTGGCCCACTTGGTTCACGCTGTCCTGCAAGCCATCGCGCCCGGCGATGACGATGCGGTTGCCGTCCTGCCGGTTCTCTGGCGCGGCCAGTTCGGCCCCGACACCCAGCAGTGTGGTCAGCGCCGCGCCGGCCAGAATGCGGCCCCAGTGCCGGTCAATCTCGTCTTCCACGCCGGCATAGCCCGCCGGATCAGTACCCACGAGGTTGTCCAGCGTCAGCGAAGACGTATCTGGCAGGATGATCCGGTTCCACACCATCTGCACCCGGCTTTGCCCATAGCTCACCTGGCTGTTGTAGCGCCCGAGGATGCGCGAGCCCTGCGGGATTAGCAGGAATTTGCCCGTGGCCGTGTCATAGACCGGCTCCGTCACAGTGGCGATCACATCCCCCGGCAAGTCGGACTTGATCCCTGTCACCAGCGCCGCAGCAATCACCGTCCCCGCTATCACCTGGTACGGCGATGCCGGCATTTGCAGATTCCCGGAATTGCGTGTTTCCTTAGACCCGCCTTTCAGGAAGGCCTCCTTCTGCACCTGGCGGTTCTGCACCGTGGTCGGATCGGATGGCTGGGCCGCCGTCGAAGCCGGGCAAGCCGCCAACGGATCGAAGGCCTCCATGGCGCTGGGTGCACCGGGGGCCGCCTGCGCAACAGCGCCAGCGGTTTGCCCTGGCTTGCCCGAGCGGAAGAACACTGACGACGCCGCTGCCGCTTCAGCTTCTTTGCGGCGCGCATCTTTGAGATTTTGGCCAGGCGGCGCATAGGTGGGCGCCATCGGCTGCTGCGAGGCCACGATGGCCGGCCCCAGATCGCCCGGCAGCGGTGGACCCAACTCCGGCACCTTCGGCAACTTGGAGTAATCCGACGGCAGGCCATCGAGTCCTTCGGACTTCGAGACGCGATCCACGTTGTATAACTCGTTCTGCCCGCCGCCGCGCCGGTGCGGCTGCAGTGTCCAGATCGTGGCCCCCAGTACGGCGACCGACAGACCGCCGGTGAGGATGGCCAAGGTGCGCCGGTTCAGGCGCGCGACCGGGCGCGGTTGTGCGCGCAGCGCCACTGCCTCGGGCGCCACCTTGCCCGCCGAAGGCGCGGCAAGGTCGGGAGTGTCATCCTGGCTCATGTCAGTTCCTCCCCACGCCATCCGTGCGCTCGATCCGCACCACTTCGCCCCCACCACTTCCGTTTCCACCGCCCAGCCGCAGCTCGGCCGCACCGAACAACCGATCCACGATGTAGTACGGCGAGCGGAAGCGGTAATTCACCAACTGCCCGTCGCCCTGCGCGCCAATGACGAACAGCGGCGGCAGCTCGCCCTGGGCGATGCCCGGTGGGAACTGGATGTAGACCTTCTCGCCATCATCGAA